>NZ_JAMYUW010000013.1:0-181808 GCF_040323315.1 Mesorhizobium sp. M0047
CCACCACCCACCCCCCCTCCCCCTCCCCCCCCGCCCCCGTCCGCTGGGGGGGGGGGGGGGTGTGTTTCGCCCGCGCGGCGCCCCCCCTCCCGCCGCCGCACCGAGGCATCGCTGTTGAGACCGAGCACCAGCCGGTCGCACTGGCTGCGCGCGGCGTGCAAGAGGCTGACATGGCCGGCATGCAGGATGTCGAAGCAGCCATTGGTGAAACCGACGCTCAAGCCCTCATCCTTCCACGCCGCAACCATCCGTGCGGCCGATGTGGCATCGAGGATGGCGTCCTTGTGGGCGGTCGGCCCATGCGAGCGGAACAGTGCGCCGGTGAGTTCCTCGACGGTCAGTCGCGCGGTGCCGCGTTTTCCGACCACGACGCCGCCCGCGGCATTGGCGATCGATGCAGCCATGACGGTGTCGGCGCCTGCGGCCAACGCCAGCGCGAAGCTGGCGATCACCGTGTCGCCGGCACCCGAGACGTCGAACACTTCCCGCGCCTGGGTCGCGATGTGGCGCGCCTCGGTCGGACCGACCACGCTCATGCCCTTTTCGCTGCGCGTCGCGACGACGAAGTCGAAGCCGTGCGCCGAAATCAGCTGACGTGCCGCGCCGACAATCTCGTCATCGGCAAACACCGCGTGGCCTACAGCTTCGCCAAGTTCCTTACGGTTCGGGGTGATGGCGGTCGCCCCGGCATAGCGCGCATAGTCGCGACCCTTCGGGTCGACCAGCGCCGGCTTTCCCGCCTCGCGGCAGATGGCGATCAGGTCGGCAGCGACCCCGTCGAGCAGGATGCCCTTGCCGTAATCGGACAGGATGACGATGTCGGCGCGCGTCAGTGCGGCGCGGAAATGCCGTATCAGGCCGGCGCGCTCCGCAGCATCCAGCGGCTTGACCTCCTCCTCGTCGAAGCGCAACACCTGCTGGTTGAGCGCGCTGAAGCGGCTCTTCGACGATGTCATGCGGCCGCGCTCCTGCGCCAGGCCGGTCGTGTCGGCGCCAAGCTCGCCAAGCATCCGCAGCAGGCTGTCGCCTGCCACATCGGTGCCGATTACCGAGACGGGAACAGCGGTAGCACCGAGCGAAACGATGTTGGCCACGACATTGCCGGCACCGCCCATCGTCGAGGTCTCGCCGCGCCCGTGCAGCACTGGGATCGGCGCTTCCGGCGAGATCCGCTCAATGACGCCGTTGACGAAACGGTCGAGGATGAAGTCGCCGACCACCAGCACGGTGGCCTGGCCGAACCGCGCAATGGCGCGGTGCAGGGGCTCGGGAGAAGGCGGATTGTGCTTGATCATGTCATTTGCGGCGCGCGGGAAAAGTCGATCTCAGATAGGTCATAGTGCTCGGATTGCGAGGTCGGTCGGTCACGGCGAAGCCGATATACCGCAATTCCATGCAGCGCAACGGCAGGACATGATCGCAGCGGCCCAGGCGGTCAGCTCTTCTGCAGGGCGACATGGACGCCTAGCCCCACCAGCACCGCGCCGCCGGCCCGCTGCATCAGCCGCTGTGCGCGGCTCGAACGTCGCAAGCGACCGATCACGGCACCGGCCAGGAACACGCAGACGACATCGGCCGACGAGAACATCAAATTGACTGTCGTGCCCAGCACGATGAATTGCAGCCAGACCGGAAACGCCGCCGAGGCATCGATGAACTGCGGCAGGAATGCCATGAAGAAGATCGCCGTCTTGGGATTGAGCACCTCGACGGTGATGCTCTCGAAAAAGGCACGTCGTGCCGATTTGCGCTCGATAGCGGGCAGCGCCGTATCGCCCTCCACACGCTTACGAAACAGCGAGACGCCGAGCCAGATCAGATAGAGCGCGCCGACCAGCTTGACCGCCATGTAGAGCGTCGGCACGGCGTGAAACAGCACCGACAGACCCGCGGCTGCGGCGAAAACATGCACGTAGCCGCCCAGATGGATGCCAAGGGCTGCAGTGAGGCCGGACCAGCGGCCACGCGCCATCGTCTGCGCCGCGGCATAGAGCATGGCGGGGCCGGGGATGTAGGCGAAGATCGCGGTGGTGACGAAAAACGCCATGAGCAGTTCGGTCGACGGCATTTCCTTGTCCCTCACGATCATGCCGAGCGGCACAGACCGACTGAAGCGGAAGCTTTGCGGCACCACTGTGACGTCCGCTCCACTGCCTGCTTTATCGACAGCCCACCCTGCCTCCCCTATAAGGGCCGGAATCGGCAAAGTGAAACGCGTATAGGGCCAGCAACATGATCATCGTCACGGGCGGAGCCGGCATGATCGGCTCCAACATCGTCGCAACTCTGAATGCGGAAGGCCATGACGACATCCTTATCGTCGACGACCTCACCGACGGCCACAAGATCGCCAATCTCGCCGACTTGCAGATCGCCGACTATCTAGACAAGGATGATTTCCTGCCCCGCATGGAGGCAGGTTCACTCGGCCGCATCGAGGCCGTCTTCCACCAGGGCGCCTGCTCGACCACCACCGAGTGGAACGGCAAGTTCATGATGGAGGTGAATTATGCCTTTTCCAAGCGGCTGCTGCATGCAAGCCAGGCACTGCGCGTGCCCTTCCTCTACGCCTCCTCGGCTTCCGTCTACGGCGGCGGCGCGGAGTTTCGCGAGGACCCGGCGCTCGAGCGGCCACTCAACGTCTACGCCTATTCCAAGAAGCTGTTCGACGACTATGTCAGGCGAACAGTGTTCGATACCGACCATTCGCAGGTCGCGGGCCTGCGCTATTTCAACGTCTATGGGCCGCGCGAAGCGCACAAGGGCGCCATGGCGTCGGTCGCTTTCCACCTGGTCAACCAGGTCGAACGGGGCGAAAACCCGAAACTGTTCGGCGCCTATGACGGCTTCGGGCCTGGCGAACAAAGCCGTGATTTCATCCATGTCGGCGATGTCGCCGACGTCAATCTGTGGCTGTGGAAGCGGGATCTGAGCGGCATCTTCAATTGCGGCACCGGCCGCGCCCAGCCTTTCCGCGCCATCGCCGAAACGGTGATCGACACGCTGGGCAAGGGCGAGATCGAGTTCATCGAATTCCCCGACCATCTCAAGGGCAGGTACCAGAGCTTCACGCAAGCTGATATGTCACGTTTGCGCGCGGCCGGTTACAATGGCCAATTCCGGACAGTGGAAACCGGCGTCAGAGACTATGTCGAATGGCTGAGAGCCCAACGATCCTCGTGATCGGTCCACGCTGGGTGGGCGACATGGTGATGGCGCAGTGCCTGTTTTCGGCGCTGAAGGAGCTGCATCCCAACGCCGCCATCGATGTGCTGGCGCCGGCATGGGCCGCACCGCTGGTCAAGCGCATGCCCGAAATCCGCCAGCAGATCGACTTTCCGCTCAAACCCGGTGCGCTCGAATTCACGCATCGTCGCCGCTTCGGCCGCCTGCTGCAGGGCCGCTATGACATGGCTTTTGTCCTGCCGGGAAGCTGGAAATCGGCGCTGATCCCGTTCTTTGCCCGCATTCCGCGCCGTGTCGGTCATCTGCGCGAAATGCGCTATGGCCTGTTGACCGACATCGTACCGCTGCCCGACAGCGTCAAACGACGTACCGCACAGGCCTATTTCGGCCTCGCCCAAGGCGGTAGTTTCCGGGCGCCTCGACTGAGCGTGGACACGAAAAACCAGGTTGACCTGCTCGATCGCTTCGGGCTGACGCCGCAAAAATTCGCAGCACTGATGCCTGGTGCCGAATTCGGCCCGGCCAAGCGCTGGCCGAGTGAAAGCTATGCCGGCCTTGCCCGCGACTTCATGGGCAAGGGCCTGAAGGTCGCGCTGTTCGGTTCTAAAAACGACCGCGACGTGACGGCGGAGATCGCTGCACTCGCCCCTGGCGTCGTCGATCTCGCCGGCCAGACGCGCCTGGAGGACGCCATCGACCTGATTGCTGCCGCGAGGCTCGCGGTGTCCAACGACAGCGGGCTGATGCATGTCGCCGCTGCCGTCGGCACGCCGATCGTGGCCGTCTATGGCTCGACCTCGCCTGGGAACACGCCGCCGCTGGCCGACCACCGGGAACTTGTCTGGCTTGGCCTGTCATGCTCGCCCTGCCATCAGAAAATCTGCCCGCTCGGCCACCTCAACTGCCTGAAGACGCTTGAAGTCGGCCAGGTCGCCGCGGCGGCAGACCGCCTGCTGGAAATCCCGGCCGCTGTATGAAGGTCCTCATCGTCAAGACATCCTCGATGGGCGATGTCATCCATACTTTTCCGGCTGTTGAGGATACCAGCCTTAACCGGCCGGACGTGACCTTCGACTGGTGCGTCGAAGAGGCGTTCGCCGGCATCGTGGCAATGCACCCGGCGATCGACAGAATTCACACGGTGGCCATCCGGCGCTGGCGTAAGGCGCTGTTCGACGGCGGCACCTGGCGCGAGGCCGCCGCCTTGCGCCGAACCTTGCGCGATTGCCGCTACGATCTGGTCATCGACGCACAAGGCCTGCTGAAATCGGCCCTGGTTGCAAGACAAGCCGGCGCTCCGATTGCCGGCTTCGACCGCTCCAGCGCGCGCGAACCGTCGGCAACTCTGTTCTACGACGTCGCCTATCCCGTGTCGCGCAACCTGCACGCCATCGAACGGACGCGGCAACTGTTCGGGCTGGCGCTCGGCTATCGGCCCGATCTTTCGACGCTGGATTCCGGAATTGTGCCGCCGGCCGGCACTCTGGCCGGCATCGCCGGGAAAACCGCCTTCCTGCTGCACGGCACCAGCCGAGAAGACAAGAAATGGCCCGTCCAGGACTGGATCGAGACCGCCCGGCTGCTGGTTGAAAGGGGAATGACGCCGGTCACCACCTGGTCGAACGAGCGCGAGATGGCCGTGGCCGAAGCGATCGCGAAAGCCGTGCCGTCAACGGTCGTGGTGCCGAAATCGCCACTGGCCGAGATCGCCGCCATCATTGGCCGCTCGACGCTGGTGATTGGCGCCGACACCGGGCTGACCCACCTCGCCAGCGCTTTCGGCCTGCCGACGGTTGCGGTGTTCCTGGCAACCGAGCCAGGTCTCACCGGCCCGCGCGGGCCCTATGCATCGACATTTTTGGCAGCGCCTGGGGAGAGTGTGATTCCGGCGGAGGTGGTGGTCGAGGCAGTGAGGCTAACGGCACTTAAATCACAAGCGCCGGCATAGGACCTTTCAGAATTCGCTCTGGCGAGTCGAATAGCGTGGTTCTTCGAGAACCGGAGCGGAGCGTACTTAAAGTACGTGAGCACCGGAAGCGCAGAAAACCGCGCTAGTCGGCCGCCAGAGTAGAGTTATCAAAGGTCCTAGATGAACTGCACCTGGACGATCTCATAGCCCCTGGCACCGCCAGGCGCGTTGACCTCGATGGCGTCGCCGACTTCCTTGCCGATCAGCGCGCGGGCGATCGGCGACGAGATCGAGATGCGCCCGGACTTCACATCCGCTTCCTGGTCGCCGACGATCCGGTAGGTCTTCTTTTCCTCGGTATCCTCGTCGACCAGCACCACGGTGGCGCCGAACTTGATCTTGTCGCCGCTGAGCTTGCTCACGTCGATCACCTCGGCGCGCGCGATATAATCTTCAAGCTCGTTGACACGGCCCTCATTGAGGCTCTGCGCCTCTTTGGCGGCATGATATTCGGCATTCTCGGACAGGTCGCCATGCGAGCGCGCTTCGGAGATCGCCTCGATGATGCGCGGCCGCTCTTCCTGCTGGCGCCAGCGCAGTTCTTCCTTCAATGACGCGAAACCCTCGCCTGTCATCGGGACCTTGTTCATAATGCCTGCCTTTCCTGCTGCCACCCCCGCATTTCGGGGGAAGCCTCGTCGATGAGTACAAAAAGAAAACGGTCCGGCAGCCTCGAGCCAACGGAACCGTGTCACCGCAATTTCCCTGAATATAGCAATATTCGCGCGTTTTTCACGCCCAAAAATTGGTTTTGCAAAAATCATCCCCGCTTTCATCAGTCGGGGAGCGGCCAACGGGAGTGGGGCCCACAAAAAAGCGGCCGCGATTGCTCGCGGTCGCTTCGAAGAGCCCTTGAGGCCGTCTCAACTCCTCATGAAATGGTCGATCTGCTCGGCAAGCATGCCGTATTCGCGCGAACCTTTGCCGGTCCGCTTCTCGATTTCCATCAACTGCTGCTGGGCGCCGGCCAGATCGCCGATCTGCAGATGCGCTTCGCCGAGATATTCGCGCACCAGCGTATAGTTGGGATCGATGCGCAGCGCTTCCTCGTAATAGCCGAGGCCGACGGTGACGCGGCCGGAGTGGCGGTGCGAATAGCCGAGATAGTTGAGGATGCGCGGATCCTGCTTGTTGGCCGCGAGGCTGAGCACGGCAATCGCCTCATCATAACGCCCGGCCATCGCCAGGTCGTGCCCGGCATAGTAGATGCTGTCGTCGTCCAGCATGCCTTCCTGGGGCGCGACGCACTTCTTCTTCTGCTTGTCCCAGACCATGCCCTTCTTGCATTGGGTGGTCGTATTAGTGTCGCCACCGCTGCCGGCAGCAAACGCGGGAACGGCAAGGAACTGCAGCGCGACAAGGGCAGTCGCAGCCTGGATCAGCATTCTTTTATGCATCGAAGCCTCCTGGAGGGGTGAGAATGCAACACTAACGCCGGACGGTTCGCATTTCATCCCGGAAAAATGCGTGCCGCAGAACATCAGGTGACGGATGCCGCAAATCCGCTATCATCAGCCAGGATTTCGGCACTGGGAGACTGCTCGTGCAGCGGCGGCTTGAAAAGGACTGGGAGCTTTCGATCGGCCCCGACACCGTGCGCCTGTTCATTCTCAAGGCCAAGGCGCTGAGTGCCGCCGTCAATGAAGACTATGCCGATGGCGCCGAACACGAGGTCGAACTCGATGGCGAGTCCCATGCCAGCCATCATCATGACGGCCTTGCCGAGGAAAGTTCCGAAGACCTCACCGAGGAAGAGCTGCGCGAGCTGATCAACGACCTCAATGTCGATGAAGCCGCCGAACTGATTGCGCTGGCCTGGGTCGGTCGCGGCGACTACGACGCCACGGAATGGGCGGACGCGCTTGCCACCGCGCGAGAGCGCGCCAACAAGCGCACCGCAAAATACCTGCTTGGTATGCCGCTTCTCGCCGACTGGCTGGAGGAAGGGCTAGAAGCGATCGGCGCGTAACGAGGCGGTTACCGTTCGTGATGCGGCGCAAGCAACCTCCTTGCGTCGGCGCCGTTGATGGTGATGGGGTCGCCTGTCTTTTCCCAAACATGCAGAGTTGCGTTGATCATGGCCGTCACGGCCTTGCCGGTGGTGCCGGCCGACGCCCGGCACCGCCATCGACCTGCCAAGCCGCTGACGCCGCGGGTGGAGCAGCCGCTGACACAGCGGGTCGATCAGCCCTTGAAGCCGCGGGGCGGACTGCGCCTGAAACCGCGGCGCCACCGGCAGCAAACACCGAATCAGACACAAAAGGAGACTCAGGCTCCGCGGCCCTCGCCTGCCGATGTTCCGGTGCTGCCCGGGCCCGGTATTCCATTGCCCAGTCCCATTCCGGTGCCCGAACCACGCCCGGCGGACACTGAGGCGCCGGAAAAGCAAAAGACGGAAGGGCCGAAGACCACCGGAGCATCCGACCGGTTCAATGAAGAACAATCCCATCAGAAAAAGCAGGCACGCCCCGAGACGTCACCCACAGAGCCGTCAACCGATACGGAAGGCGAGCCGGAGCTGCCAGCCGTTGCGCCGACGCCGACACAGAAACCTGACACCGAAAAACCGCCCGATGTTGAGCCCCCAACCGTCGCCCCGCAGCCGCCGCAAAAGCCGGCCGATGCAGGCGACAACAAGATGCTGCCCGACCCGCGCTCGGCCGATCTGCCCGACGCCAAGATGCCCGCCGAGGAAGTCGCCTGCCGCGATCGGCTGAAGACACTTGGCGTCGAATTCGAGGAGCGCAAGGCGGAAAGCAACCCCGAAATCGGCTGCTCGATTCCGTATCCGATCGTGCTGAAGACGCTTGGAAAGTCCGTCGACATCGGCCCCGACCCCGAACTGAACTGCAAGATGGCCGAGGCGGCTGCCCGTTTTGCCGCCGACGTGATCCAGCCGACCGCGAAAGCCGAATTCGGTGCCGACCTGAAATCGATCGACCAGGCATCGGCCTTTGTCTGCCGACCACGCAACGGCACACAAAAATTGTCCGAGCATGCCTTCGGCAACGCGCTCGATATCGCCAGCTTCACGCTGTCGGATGGCAAGAAGATCGAAGTCGGTCCGGCGCCACCCGAGAAGGACGCCAAATTCCTCGATGCCGTGCGTAAGGCGGCCTGCGGACCGTTCAAGACCGTGCTCGGACCGGGCAGCGATGCCGATCATTCCTTGCATTTCCATCTCGATCTCGAGCCTAGACAGCATGGCGGAACGTTCTGTCAGTGAGCGTGGTTGGCCGGACCGCGTGCCCCAATTCGGCCGCAGGCATGAACTCAGGCGCTGAGTTTTCCTTTACCCTTGATGGTTAAAATGCCGGACATCTGGGACAGGGATTCCGCTGATGGCCGGGATATTTGCCGCCGTACGGCAGTCGAGACGCATGTGCGCGGCAGCCGGCAGGCTGGCCGCCGGCCTTGCCGTTGTGGCGGTTTCCGCCTGCAACACCGGCAGCGTGCTATCGCTTGAACCGGCTGTCGACGTCGGCTCCCAGACTTCAACCGTACCGCAATACACCGGCCTGCAGAAGCTCGTTCCCTCCAATCCCTATATGACGCAGGCCGCTTATCCGCGCATGGACGAGCCGATGTCGCCGGTCGAGCAGATGCCGGCCAGTGAAACCGACTGCCGCCAGCAATTAAAGCGCCTCGACGTCGCCTTCACCGACCTGGCGCCGATCCATGAAGGTCAGTGCGGCATCGACTATCCCGTAAAGGTCTCGGCCATCGGCAACATCCAGATGAAGCCAGCCGCGACGCTGACCTGCGACATGGCCGCCACCTTTGCCGGCTGGACAAAGAATGAGCTCGTCCCCTCCGCCCGATGGCGATATTTCTCCGGCGTCAAGACCATCCACCAGGGCTCCAGCTATTCCTGCCGCAACATCGCGGGTGAAGGTGTGTTGTCGGAACATGGCAAGGGCAACGCGCTCGACGTCATGAGCATCGAGCTCAACAACGGCGACGACATCGACGTGCGCAAGCCCGGCCTGTTTGCCTTCCGCACCCGCGGCTTCCTGAACAATGTGCGCGCTGACGGCTGCCAGTACTTCACCACCGTGCTCGGCCCCGGCTACAATTACGACCACCGCAACCATTTTCATTTCGACATCAAGAACCGCAAGAACGGTTATCGCGCCTGCCGGTAGATCGATGCCGAGTATCCTTTGCGGGAGTGCCACGCACCGCCTAATGTGATGCCGGACGTTTGAGCCTCCTTCATGAGCCAACGAAGTCTTCGGCGACGCATCACGATCTGGATGGTGGCCTTGCTGGCCGGCTACCTGGCGCTCGCCTATTTCGCGGCGCCCGAATCTGGACGTTCCGCGATCGCGGCTTTCGCACCCAGCGTTTCGAGATGGTGACGCACACTCCGCAAGGTATTCCTGGCGACCCGATCAATGTCGGCCTTGTCGGCACGCGGAAGGAGGTGGTCCATGCATTCGCCGTCGCCGGTTGGGACACCGCTGACGCCGTGACCCTGAAGACTGCGATCGAGATCGGCGAGAGCGTTTTGTTCGACCTCCCCTACCCCGATGCGCCGGTCAGCCGGCTGCTGTTCGGCGGCCGCGCCCAGGATCTCGCCTTCGAAAAGCCGGCTGGCGGCAGCGCCGATCGCCGGCATCATGTCCGCTTCTGGCAGACCGATGCTTTAGGCGATGATGGCCGGCCGCTGTGGCTGGGATCGGCCAGCTTCGATCACGGCGTTGGCCTCAGCCGCGATACCGGCGCCGTCACCCACCATATCGGCGCCGACATCGATGCCGAGCGCGATTTCCTGATGCGCGACCTGGCCACCGCTGGCACACTGGTCTCGACCAGCGACATATCTGGCATCGGCGCTACAACCACCGGACGCAATGGCGGCGGCGATCCCTATTTCACGGACGGCGAGGCGATCGTCGGCATACTCAAACAGTAGATCGCGCGGCCTGGTTCGATCCGGCGCCTAAAAAGCGTCGCTGTTGTTCGCCTCATTCGAACAGGAAGGCACGTACATCGGGCCCTACGGTCCATATCTCGGGAGCCTAGGCGCTGCTCCATCACATCGATCAGGTCCTGAAAGCCCGCCCGGGCTTCTGGCTCGAACGGACGACCTTGGTCGATGTCCATCATGACTGCCTGCGTTTTGGCTGGTGCAGAGAGGCGGAGATGAATTTCGAGGCGCCGACGCCTGACCGAAATACCGGCCTCGTCCTCAAAAACCACGCCGGACTATTTTCGAACACCGCGCCGCAATGCTATTGACCGGTGATGCTATACGTCGAAATCGCTATCGTGTTCGTCCTCATCTGCGTAAACGGCCTTTTGTCGATGTCAGAACTTGCCATCGTCTCGTCGCGGCCGGCTCGGCTGAAAGCGATGATCGACCGCGGCATCAATGGCGCCGGCCGCGCTCTCGAGCTTGGCTCGAATCCCGGCAAGTTCCTGTCCTCGGTGCAGATCGGCATCACCCTGGTCGGCGTCCTCTCCGGCGCCTTTTCCGGCGCCACGCTTGGCGAGCGGCTGGCGCAGTTCCTGGCCACGACCGGCATACGTGAGGCCGTTGCCGATCCGCTCGGCGTCGGCATCGTGGTCGCCATCATCACCTATTTCTCACTGATCGTCGGCGAGCTGGTTCCCAAGCAGATCGCGTTGCGTGACCCTGAACGGGTGGCCGCAAGAGCGGCGCCCGCCATGACCATCCTCGCCGCTGTCTCGGCGCCGCTGGTTTTCCTGCTCGATTTTTCCGGACGCGCCATCCTGTGGCTGCTCGGCCAGCGCGGCGAAAGCGAGGAGAAGGTCACCGACGAGGAGATCAAGATGCTGGTTGCCGAGGCCGAGCATCACGGCACCATTGAATCCGACGAGCGGCGCATGATCGCCGGCGTCATGCGGCTTGGCGACCGCGCCGTGCGCGCGGTGATGACGCCGCGCACCGAGGTCGACTGGATCAATTTGCAATCCGACGAGACGGCCATCCGCAAGCTTTTGATGGAGACCCAGCATTCGCGCCTGCCCGCCGGCGACGGCGGCGTCGATGTCATGGTGGGCGTCGTCCAGACGCGAGACGTGCTGGCGGCGCTGCTTGCCGGCCTCGTGCTCGATCCGCGCAGGCATGTGCAAGCCGCACCCATCGTCTATGACCAGGCCGACGCGCTGGACGTGCTGCAGAAGCTCAAGGAATCCGACGTGCCGATGGCGCTGGTGCATGACGAATACGGCCATTTCGAAGGCATCGTCACCCCGGCCGACATCCTTGAAGCCATCACCGGCGTTTTCCGGGCGGATACCGATGCCGGCGACGAGGAAAATGCCGTCAAGCGCGAGGACGGCTCATGGCTGCTCGCCGGCTATATGCAAGCCGACGAGATGGCCGACATTCTCGGCATCGACCTGCCGGAAAACCGCGACTACGAGACCGTGGCCGGCTATGTGCTGGCACACATGCATCATCTGCCGGCGACTGGCGAATGCGTCGATGCGCAAGGCTGGCGTTTCGAGGTGGTCGACCTCGACGGCCGCCGCATCGACAAGCTGATCGCCACCCGGCTGCCCGGCGCTCAGCGCGAGGCGGTGCGCTGACGGTCAACGCGACGTGCGGCATTCGCTTTATGGTCGCCAGAAGGGCTTGGCGATCTCTTCCTCGACCTCCCGTTTCGTCAGACCGATATCGTCGATCAGATGGGGATTGTCGTTCGACATTTGCCTGAGTTGCCAGCGAAAGCGTATCCGCTCGCGCCAGCTCCGCTCGCGCAGGGTCGTGATAATACTTCGCAAGGTCGTCAGGAGCCGACGCGACGCCGGCCCCACGAATGCTCCCAGCCGCGCTGTGCGATGCGGGGCCGAGGCACGGATATTGGTCATCGCAACCTCCATGTGATTTGAGGGCCCAGGGGTTCTCGATCGAAATGAGGTTGAATTCTGCGCGATACGGACAGCGCCGTAATTAAGCCCTCCCAAATAGTTCTCAAAACTTCCAAACCGGCTAGAACAGTTCACCGGTTCACGGAACCAGCAAACTGCTCTAACCCTTTGTTTTGACGCAATTTCCCAAAGGAAGGCGCTATGCGCTTTTCCCGGGAAAACCCTTTCACACTTTTCCTGGAATTGCTCTATAGATGCGCCCTATGCAGGGATCGCGATTTGCCTTTGGTCCGTTCGTGCTTGATCCGGGTGCGGGTACGCTACTTCGGAACAATGTTCCCGTTGCCATTGGCTACCGCGGGCTAAGTCTGCTTGCGGCACTCGTGGGACGGCCCGGTCAAGTCCTGGGCAAAGCCGAGTTGATGGACGCGGCGTGGCCGGGGACGGCCGTCGAGGAAGGCAATCTCACCGTCCAGGTCGCACAACTGCGCAAGCTGCTTGGTCCGGCAGCCGATGGCGGCGAATGGATATCCACCGTTCCGCGCGTCGGCTACCGCTTCACGGGCGCCGTCGAACAGCTCGGCGGCGCGAAGCGAAGACCTCTGCCGCTGCCCGACAAACCGTCGATAGCCGTGCTGCCCTTCATCAATTTCAGCAACGATCCCGAGCAGGATTCCTTCGCGGATGGGTTGACCGAGGACCTGATCACCGACCTTTCAAGGATCTCCGGCCTGTTCGTCATCGCGCGCAACTCGACCTTTGCCTACAAGGGAAAGGCGATGGACGTGCGCGAGATCGCCGGGGATCTTGGCGTACGCTACCTGCTGGAAGGTAGTGCGAGACGCGCCGCGGATCGCGTGCGCATCAACGCCCAGTTGGTCGATGCGGTGAGCGGCGAACATCTATGGGCGGAACGCTTCGATCGGAGCCTGGAGGATATCTTTGCCGTTCAGGACGAGGTCACGGCAAAAATCGTCGAGGCGTTGCTTGGCCGGCTGCGCGCACCGCTGCCGCGCAACCGGCCCCAAAATCTCGAGGCCTACGACCTCTGCGTGCGGGCGCGCAAGCTGATCGATGATTCGCCGCAGACGGCGCGGGAAGCGCACCTCATGCTCATGCGTGCGGTATCCCTCGATCCGGACTACGCCGAGGCCTATCGCTGGCTTGCCATGAACCACTGGATGGGATGGGTGCATTGGGGCGAACCCATCGAGCCCAACCGTAGTGTTGCTTTGGAGCTGGCGCGCAAGGCCGTGGTGATCGATCCCAACGATGCCGGCTGCCGCTGGGTCCTTGCCAACCTGCTCGCCTATGAACGCCGCTTCGCCGAGGCAGATGCGGAATTCGCCAAAGCATTCGAGCTAGACCCGAACGAGGCCGACGCCTGGGCGACACTATCCGACATCGCGGTCCTCGCCGGGCGGGTCCAGGAGGGCCTGGAGCACATTCGCAAGGCGTTCCGGCTGAACCCGTTCCCCGCAAGCTGGTATTATCTGACGCTCGGCGCGGCGCAATATGCGGCGCACGAATACGAAGCCGCTGTCGAGACACTGCGCCGGGACGAAACCTATCGCACAAGCTCGCGCCGCTTCCTTGCGGCAAGCCTTGCGCAACTGGGCCGGTTCGAAGAGGCGCGCGCGGAGGTCGAAATGTTCCTCATCAGCAACCCGCATTTTACGACCCGCCACTGGGTCATGACGGAACCGTTTCGCGACGCCGCCATTCAGGAGCATTTCGTTGATGGCTTCCGCAAGGCCGGTCTTCCGGAATGACGCGCAGGCGGAGTCCCGAGCGGACGGACTTGCGTCCTCAAACCGCCGCTTCGATTGGTTCGGCTAGCCGGGGATTTGCCCGCGCGGCGATCAGGCAGCCGGCGACGATCAGGCATGCTCCGGTCAGCGTGGTCCAGGTCGCCTCCTCGCCGAAGAAGAACCAGCCAAGCGCGACCGCCCAGATGAAGGCCGAGTATTCGGTCGGAATCAGATATTGCGCCTCGGCGCGGGCGTAGGCCCAGCTCATCAGGAATTGCCCTGCAAGTGACAGCCCCGTCACCCCGGCCAACGGCAGCCAAAGATTAGTCGGCAGGGCGACGGCGAGCCAAGGTGCCGCGAGGCCGAGGATGATTGCAACGCAAAGGTTCTGGAACAACATGATCTCGATAGGCTTGGCCAACTGCGCCTGTTGCCGGGCGAGGATCAGATTGTAGCCGTAGAACACCGTTGATACGAGCACCGCCGCCGTGCCAAGCACGGCATCCTGCGTAGTGCTTGCCTGCCCGAACTGGCCGGCCATGATGATCGCGACGCCGGCGATGCCGGCCAGCGATGCCCAGATTGCCTGGCGCCGGATTCGTTCGCCCAGCAGCAGCGCGGCGAGGAAGAGGGCGAACAAGGGCGCCACGAAGCTGAGCCCGATCGCCTCCGCCAGCGGCAGCCTGGCAAGACCCCAGAAGAACGATATCAGAACGATGCCGACAATTGCGGCACGCAGCGCATGCAGCCTCAGCACCGGAAAGGTTGGCTTTGAGCGCGGCCCTGTCGACCAGGCAGCACCCGCGACCACGGTCGCCAGCATACTGCGCCACAGCACCGTGTTGTAGACGCCCACCGCAATGACCAGCGTCTTCATCGCCGCGTCCATCCCCGACAGCAGGAAGATCCCGAGCGCGCAGACCAGCACCGGGATCATCGGGGAAACGGCGCCGGTCAGGCTGGATGTCTTCACGGCTTCAACTCATGTGACGGATTGTAGCCGGATATCTCAAGGCAAAGGGCGGGACCAGATGGCAGGACCGCGCATATGGAGGTCCAATCCCGATTGACGTCATGTCCGCCGCGGCGCCAAGACACCAGCACCACTTTCCCAGTCGAGCAGCGCTCCTCAAGCAGCCGGTGCACTTCACCGGCCCGGTAGAGCCGGAAGCAGCCGCTGATCGCTGCCCGAAGCCGGCCGCTGACCGCCAGTTGGAACAGCTCGGACAGGCTGGTTCTCAGCACGTCGGAGACAGCAACGGCAGCAGTGCGAAGCCTTTCAGCGACTGGTTGCGGCCGATCATCGCCTTCAGGTCCTGCTGGCGCTCTGCCAATGGGGTCGGCACCGTGCGGACGAACTCAACGAGGCGGATCGCTCACCGACCGCATCGTCCGGTCAAGACAGGCGCGGGAGGCGCACGCCTCTGACAATTGAAAAGGGCGGCGCAAGCGCCGCCCCGTATCCTTGGGAGGATAATTCGAACCCGGCGGTCAGGCCGCCCTGACTTCCTCGGCAACGGCGTCGGCCTGACGCGCTGCCTTGAGCACCTTGGCCCACCACGCAACATCGTTGACCAGCGCGGTAGCGGCTTGGTTCAGATGCTCGAGATCTTCCAGCTTCTTCTCGCCCTGGCGGACGGCAAGGAAATCGCCCCAGGCGATATGGACGGCGGACTTGACCGGCGCCATCTGCAATTCGACCGCATGAAGGCGGAGCTGCTCGACGGCGCGGGAACCACCGACGCTGCCATAGCCGACAAACCCGGCCGGCTTCTTGTTCCATTCGTTGGCCGCGTAATCGATGGCATTCTTCAGCACAGCCGTCGGACCATGATTGTATTCGGCGGCGGTGAAGATGAAGCCATCGAATTCGGCGACCTTCCTTTGCCAGCGCTGTGCCACTTCATTCGTCGACGGCACCCAGGCAGAGGATGCAACCTCGTCGAAGAAAGGCAGCGGAAAGTCACGCAGGTCGACGATCTCGACGTTGATGTCGGCATGTGACTTGGCGATCTTGGCAATCCATTCGGTCGGCACATCGGCGAAACGCGCGGCGCGTGTCGAACCGATGACGATGGCGATTTTGGGTTTTGACATGGGGGCTCTCCATTCAGTAAATGCTGGTATCATTTAGATACCGGCGCTATATGAGATACTGTCAACTCCCGACGCAAGGAGGCACCTTTTTGTTACTGAGGCACCCGCACCGCACCGAGGATTGTCGCGCCATTTCCGAAATCCTGCAGCGCGTCGGCGACAAATGGACCGTTCTGGTGGTTGGCAAGCTGGGCGACGGACCGCTGCGCTTCAACGAATTGCGCGCAGCCGTCGGCGGCATTTCACAGAAGATGCTGACCACGACCTTGCGTGGGTTGGAGCGCGACGGCTTCGTCACCCGCACCGTCTACCCGACCATCCCGCCGCGTGTCGACTACGAACTGACCGAGCTCGGTCACGAGTTGCTGATCCCGGTCAGCGCGCTTGGTGAATGGGCGCGCAGGAACACCGCGCGCGTGCGGGCCGCACGTGAAAAATTCGACGGCATGCATGCCTGAAATCCTTGCCTGAGCGTGGGAGGACCGGCTTCCATCAGCCTTCGGCAGGAACCGCTTTCGGCTTGCCCTCGCCGTCCAGCGCCACCATGACGAAATCGGCATGGGTAACTTTTTCCATCAGGTCGGAAAGGTAGCGTTGCGCCCAGGCTTCGACCTTGAGCGTCATCGAGGTGCGGCCGACGCGCTCGACATGGGTGTAGATGCACAGCGTGTCGCCGATCTTCATCGGCTTTGCGAAAGACATCTCTTTCACCGCCGCCGTCACCACGCGGCCCTTGGCGCGCTCGGCGGCGCGGATGCCGCAGGCGAGATCCATCTGTGCCATCACCCAGCCGCCGAAGATATCGCCGGCGGCATTGGCATCCGAAGGCATGGCCAGCGTGCGCAGCGTCAGGTCTCCGATCGGCCGTCCATCCGCGTAGTGCACCATGCGAGAAATCCCTGAGATCGATTGCCTTCGATCCCGTATCGTCACGGCGATGGCGCGTCAACGCGATCACAGCCAGACAATGCCGCCGTTTGAGACTCGGCCCCAGTGGAAAACCGGCGCCCCGCCACTTACACTGGAGGCAGAGATTGACCCCGGGCGCCACTATGAAACTGATAATATTTGATTGTGACGGCGTTCTTGTGAACAGCGAGGAGGTATATCAAGCAGCCGAACTTGAATGGCTGGCATCGGCAGGCCTTACGTTCGAGCCGAGCGTCTATACAAAGACATTCATGGGATTATCTCCCGCTATATGGCGAGCGAAGCTCGAAGCAATTGGCCTTGCGCGCGCCAAGCCACTTACGCCACATTTCTTTGAACAGATGGCAGACTACACCAATGAACGCTTGCAGAAGCGTTTGGCCCCTTTGCCGGACGCACGGAACACAATCAACCGTCTCTCATCGCTGCGTTGCGTGGCGTCCAGCACGCCGGTCGCCCGATTGCGTTGGAAACTCGAACGTACCGGTCTTATCGACCTTTTCGAGCCTCATATCTTTTCATCGGACTTGGTCAACAACGGCAAGCCGGAACCAGACCTGTTTTTATATGCCGCACGTTCTATGAATGTGCATCCAGAAGAATGTATCGTTGTCGAAGACAGCGTGAACGGTGTCTTGGCGGGCAAGGCCGCCGGTATGCATGTCATAGGATTTGCCGCCGGCAATCACTGCAGCGGAAATCACGGCGATATTCTCTTGCAACACGGCGCGGATGTCGTCGTCGCAGCATACAGGGATTTGGAAAGCGCCCTGGTCAATCTTTAGATCGAGCCGGTCACAAGGCTCACGTCACTGCTACTCACGTCACTGCTAAAAGTAACGCTCAAGGTTCGTGCGAATGCGATCGAGGACTGTGTCCCCGGAAAGATCGGGAGAGAACTCCTTGCCCGTGATCGACTCATAAGCCTGCGCATAGACCCTGGAGGCCTGTTCGACGATCTGGTCGGGTATCTCGGGGACAGGGTCGCTGTAGGGATCGCACCTAGCCGACACCCAAGAACGGATGAAATCCTTGTCAAAACTCTCCGGCCGGCTGCCGCTGGCGAGCGCCTGTTCGTAGCTCGCCGCAATCCAGTACCGGCTGCTGTCCGGCGTGTGGATTTCGTCGGCGAGAATGATGGTCCCGTTCTTGTCGGTGCCGAATTCGTATTTGGTATCGGCGAGGATGAGGCCTCGCTCGGCGGCGCGCTGCTGGCCGCGAGCGAACAGCCGTAAGGCATAGCCCGATACGATATCCCACTGCGCCTTCGTGAGCAGGCCCTGTTCAAGGATCTCGGCTTTGGACAGGGGCTCGTCATGACCACCCTGCGAAGCCTTGCTGGTCGGCGTGATGATCGGCTCCGCCAGTTTTTCATTGTCGCGCAGCCCGTCCGGCAGGCGCATCCCGTACATCTCCCGTTCGCCGCGACGATAGCGGGTCAGGATCGAGGTGCTGGTGGTTCCCGCCAGATAACCACGCACGACGATCTCGACCGGCAGGATGTCGAGCCTTGTGCCGACGACGACGTTCGGGTCGGGATATTCCAGGACATGGTTCGGGCAGATATCGGCTGTTTCCTCGAACCAGTACCGAGCCGTCTGGGTGAGGATCTCTCCCTTGTATGGGATCGAAGTTAGGATGGTGTCGAAGGCGCTGAGGCGATCGGTTGCGATGATGATGCGCCTGCCATCCGCCAAATCGTAGTTTTCGCGGACCTTGCCGCTGTAGTGGCCCGGCAGTTCGGGAATGAACGCGTCAGGAAGGGTCCGCATATGATTTCCTGCCTTCCGCAGATTGGCCAGAGCATGATTCCGAAAAGTTGCAGACTTTTCGGAAAAAATCATGCGCCAAAGTAATGCCATCGCATAGGCCGTCGAGCCGGTGCATATCAAGCACGATTGTCCGGAATCCCCTCGAACCCGACCATTTCGACGGTCGCTTTTTTCACAACTGATGCCGGAAGGCACGGCTACGCGGTGAACCCATGGCGTCTAGGCTGCGCCAGATTTCCGGCGCCGCCCAAACCAATCGTGCAGACCATCATGCAGACCTATGATTTCATTATCGTCGGCTCCGGCTCGGCCGGCTCGGTCCTGGCCGACAAACTCTCGGCCTCCGGGCGCTTTTCGGTGCTGGTGCTGGAGGCCGGCGGCACCGACCGCCGCTTCTACGTGCAGATGCCGCTCGGCTACGGCAAGACCTTCTTCGATCCTGATGTCAACTGGAACTATAAGGCCGAGCCGGACCCGGGCCTTGCCGGCAATGCCGACCACTGGCCGCGCGGCAAGCTGCTCGGCGGTTCGAGCTCGATCAACGCCATGGTCTGGATCAGGGGCGCGCGCGAGGATTTCGACGCCTGGCGCGACGCCGGCAATCCCGGCTGGGGTTATGACGACCTGTTGCCCGCCTTCAAGGCGCTCGAGGACAACCAGGCCGGCGCCGACCAATGGCGCGGCATCGGCGGCCCGCTGCACATCACCGACTGTGCCGATGCCGTCCATCCGCTGACCAGGCGCTATCTCGCTGCCGGCCAGCAGGCCGGCCTGGCGCTCAACCCGGATTTCAACGGTGCCGTCCAGGAAGGCGTCGGCGTCTACCAGATCTCGACCCGCAACGGCCGCCGCATGTCGGCGGCGCGCGCCTTCCTGCGTCCGGCAATGAGACGCGCCAATGTCCGCGTCGAGATGAACGCGCTGGCGACCAGGGTCCTGTTCGAGGGCAAGCGCGCCGTTGGCGTCGAATATCTGCAGAACGGCGAGACGAAGACGGCGCGTGCCGGCCGCGAGGTCATATTGTCGGGCGGTTCGGTCAACTCGCCGCAATTGCTGCAGCTGTCCGGCGTCGGCCCGTCCGCTCTGCTTGGGGGGCTGGGCATTCCCGTCGTTCACGCCAACCAAAATGTCGGTGCGCATCTGCAGGATCATGTCGGCATCAACTATACCTTCAAGGGCCGGCTGCCGACGCTCAATCAGATCCTGCGTCCGTGGTGGGGCAAGCTCTTGGTCGGCATGCAATACATCCTGACGCGTTCGGGCCCGCTGTCGCTGTCGATGAACAATGCCGGCGGCTTCTTCCGCACCGACCCGGCGGCCAGCCGGCCCAACATGCAGCTCTATTTCCAGGCCTTCTCGACCGTCATTCCCAAGAGCGGCGAGCGCCCGATCCTGACGCCGGATCCATGGCCGGGCTTTTCCATCGGCCTGTCCAATTGCCGCCCGTCGAGCCGTGGCGAGATCATGATCCGCTCCAGCAACCCGCGCGACTACCCCAAAATTGTCGCCAATGCCTATTCCACCAATGCCGATGTCGAGGAGATGCTGGCAGCGGTGAAATTCGTGCGCAAGATCGCCTCGATGCCCGCCATGGCCGAGATCATCGAGGAAGAGGTCCTGCCCGGTCCGTCGATCACTTCCGACGCCGATCTGATACAGGATTTCCGAAAGCGCTCGGGGACCGTCTATCACCCGGTGTCGACCTGCCGCATGGGGCCGGATCGCGCGCGCGCCGTCGTCGATCCGCGTCTCAAGGTGCACGGCATCGAAGGCTTGCGCGTCATCGATGCCTCGATCTTTCCCGACAACATCACCGGCAACACCAACGCCGCCTCGATCATGACCGGTTGGAAGGGCGCCGAGTTGGTTCTGGAGGACCAAAGATGAAGATCACCGACGTCAAGACCTGGGTTGTCGGCAACCCGCCGCCCGGCATCGGCGGCAAGTATTTCATCTTCGTCAAGCTCACCACAGACGGCGGCGTGGTCGGCTATGGCGAGGCCTACAACGCCACCTTCTCGGCCCATGTCACGGCGAGGATGGTCGAGGACATGGCCGAGCGCTATCTCGTCGGCCGCGATCCGCACGACATCGAGAACTTCTTCCGCCGCGCCTATTCCTCGGGTTTCACCCAGCGTCCCGATGTGTCCGGCATGGGTTGCTTCTCGGCGCTGGAGATGGCCTGCTGGGACATTATCGGCAAGGAGGCCGACAAGCCGGTCTACAAACTGCTCGGTGGTCAGGTGCACGAGACGCTGCGCTCCTACACCTATCTCTACCCGCACACCGGCAGCGTCCATTCCGAGGACGCGCACGGCAAGAACGTCTACAACGATCCCGATCTCGCCGCCGCCTGCGCGCTCGAATATGTCGAGCAGGGGTTCAACGCCGTCAAGCTCGATCCAGCCGGCCCCTACACCGCCTTTGACGGCCACCAGCCGCGGCTTGTCGACATCGACCTGTCCACCCGTATGGTCAAGGCGATCCGCGAGGCGGTCGGCACGCGCGCCGACATATTGTTCGGCACACACGGCCAGTTCACCGCCTCCGGCGCGCTACGCATGGCGCGCGCCATCGAGCCTTATGATCCGCTTTGGTTCGAAGAGCCGGTGCCGCCTGACATGCCAGAGGTCATGGCCCAAGTGGCCCGCGCGACCTCGATCCCGATCGCCACCGGCGAACGGCTGACGACCAAATTCGAGTTCGCTCGCGTCATCGAGAACCGCGCCGCGACCATCCTGCAGCCGGACCTCGGCCGCTCGGGCGGCATCCTTGAAACCAAGAAGATCGCCGCCATGGCGGAGGCCTACCACATCCAGATCGCCCCGCATTGCTACTGCGGACCGATCGTCGGCGCCGCCAACATCCAATTGGCGGTGACGCTGCCCAATTTCCTCATCCTCGAATCGCTGAAGCAGTGGGACGGGTTTCACGCCACGCTGCTGAAGAAGAAGATCGAGTGGCAGGACGGCAACGTCATCCCGTCGAAGGAGCCCGGCCTCGGCGTCGAGCTCAACGAGGCGGTCTGCGACGCGCATCCCTACACGGGCAAGGAACTGCATCTGCAGATGATGCAGACGCCGCTGATGCCATGAGCGAAAGCTACGCCTTCATCGGCCTTGGCCATCTCGGCGGCAACCTTGCCGCCAGCCTGATCCGCAACGGCTTTTCCGTGACCGTCCTCGACCGTGATCCCGCCGCTGTCGAGCGCCTCGTTGCGCTCGGCGCCTCCGTTGCGAACAGCCCCGCCGACGCCGCCGCGCGGACCGGCAACGCGATCACGTGCCTGCCGTCGCCGAAGGTCAGCGAAGCGGTGCTGGCCGGCCCCGGTGGATTGCTCGAAGGCCTGCCGAAGGGTGGCACCTGGATCGAGATGTCCACCAATGGCCGCGACGAGATTCTTCGCCTCGCTGCCCTCGCTTCGGCCAAGGGCGTCGAGACGCTGGAATGCCCGGTCACCGGCGGCGTGCACCTGGCGGCGGCCGGAAAGATCACCGCGCTGGTCGGCGGCGATGCGGCGCTCCACGAGCGTCATCGCCCGGCGATCGAAGCGATGTGCGCGAAGTCCTTCCTGATGGGACCAATCGGGTCGGCGGCGGTGATCAAGGTCATCACCAACATGCTCGCCTTCATCCACCTTGTCGCCGCCGGCGAAGCGCTGATGCTGGCCAAACAAGGCGGTCTCGACCTCGCCCAATCCTACCACGCCATCGTGGCCTCCTCCGGCAACAGCTTCGTTCACGAGACCGAAAGCCAGCTCATTCTCAACGGCTCCTACGACATCGGCTTCACCATGGATCTGGCACTGAAGGACCTTGGCTTCGCTCTCGCCATGGGCGAACTGTCAGGCGTGCCACTCGACCTCGCCACGCGCGTCAATACGATTTTCGAACAGGGCAAGGCTGCCTATGGCGGCAGCGCCTGGTCGACCCAGATCGTCAAGTTGCTGGAAGATGCCGTCGGCACCGACCTCCGTGCCCCTGGCTTTCCGGCCAAACTAGCGATCTGACGCCGGGCATGAAACCACGCGATTTCAATAGGTTGGATGGGCGGGCGAATCCATCTGAATCAACCCGTTAACGACTTGATTCAGTATCTGAGCGTCAGAGCGCCGGGCAAGATCTCGAAGGTCGCGGGTATGCGTCCGGGCGACTCGCCGTCTATGTCGACCAGCGCGCCGTTCTTCTCCACATCGCCGAGCGGCTCGACCACCACTTTCCTGCCGCGCAGGATGGTGATCGCTGGATGATTGCGGTGCCGGCCGCCATAGAGCAGGCGGATGTCCCAGATCAGCTTCAGCTTGCCGGCGGCGCGCAAGATAACGATGTCGAACTGCCCGTCGGTCAAATCGGCATCTGGGGCGATCATCATGCCGCCGCCGAAGAATTTGCCATTGGCCACCGCCACCAGCGCCATGCGCGCCTCGACCGGGGCGCCGTCATCGACGGTGATCCTGACGTCCTGGAAGCGGTAGCGGATGAATTCGACCACGGTGCGCCACAGGAACAGCGCCTTGGCCGACATCCTGCCCTTGCGCTTGTCGGCATTGACGGCACGGTCGGTGGCGCCGGACAGGCCCAGGCTGGCGATGTTGATGAAGTGGCGGCTGGCCAGCGCGCCATGGTCGTCGATGTAGCAGATGCGGCCGGCATCGACCTTGCGCGCCTTGGCTTCAGCGATCCGCTTCAGCACCGCGTCCACCTCTTTCGGCAGGCCGAGGCCGCGCGCGAAATCGATGCCGGCGCCGCACGGCAACAGACCGAGTTCGGTCGTCCTGCCGCCCTCCTGGATCGCCTGCAGCAGCCCGTCGGCCACTTCGCTGGCGGTGCCGTCACCACCGGCAGCGATCACCAAATTGAAACCTTCAGCCGCAAGATCGAGCGCCAGCCTTTCTGCATCGCCTTCTGCCTGCGTTTCGCGCAGTTCGAATTCGCCGAAATGACTTTTCAGCGATGCCGCGACATCGGGCCAATGCCGTTTCAGCCGGCCGCCGCCGGCAATCGGATTGAGAACCACCCCGACTTTCAAAAGCACCCTCCCGCAAAGACATCGAAGCGCTCGGCACCTCGAATCCTTTGCCGGCATTGAAGCCCGCACCGGTCGGCAGGGCAAGGCCGAATGTCTACCGATGCCGCCCACCCTATGACGGATCGGAAAATCGCATTCTCCTTGGTTGGTCCCCGATAATCCCGCTATCCACAGGCCCTTGGCCATTTCGCAAAGCCCTTACCCGGCATAAGTTAAACCCATCTCAGGCGGCTGCCCGATCGCCCAGCCGAAAGGCGAAGTGAAAGGCGGATTTCCTGAGGCCCGTACGGACCGAAGCGGGAGCAGGCTTGCCTGTTTCGAGGGTCGGAGCCGAGACCTACGGGGCCGCGGAAAGCGTCCCAACGCCGACGGCGGACCGATGCTGCCATGAAGGACGGCAAAAACCTTCGATGGTGCGCAGGGCAAAGCTCGCAAGGGTGGCGACCGGCGTGGTCCCGAACGGACGCTGCTTTCGGGTGGCGGACTGGCAGGACCGTCAAAATCAAGGCCGGCAAGGCGCGACGACTTTACGGAAGTTGCTGCCGCGACCGTGTCCTGATCTGACAGGGAGGCGCTGGGAGAGATCCCGGCGCCGACTGTCTTTTTGACCCCACATTTTTACGGTTTTCGTTGGGGCTGCAACCGGCGGCAAAATCGGCTAACGTTCGGCGTCACTCGGAGGGGGACACTTCATGACGCTCATCCAGAAGCTTGCCGTTGCCTATGCCTTCCTGTTCTTCGGCGTCGTCGCCATCGGCTACATACCGCCGTTCAACGATGCTGACGGCAATCTGTTCGGCCTATTCTCCCTGCAATGGTATGATGATCTGCTGCATGCCTTCTCCGGCGTCTGGGCGCTGGCCGCCGCCTTCATCTCGCACCGGCAGGCCGTGTTCTATTTCAAGCTGTTCGGTTCGGTCTACCTGTTCGATGGCGTGCTCGGGCTGATTACCGGTTCCGGCTGCCTCGATGCCGGCATCTTCATCAACGGCTTCCGCTCCCTCAACGACATCGAGTTCCCGGCCCGCTTCTTCGCCAACCTGCCGCACATCGTCATTGGCGGCTTCGCCGTCTATGTCGGCTTCTGGCTGGCAAAGCGCATACACGATCACTTTGCCACGGCCTGATCGGCCATGTTCCTGTTTCGCTGGCTGAAGCGCATCATCAAGACGATCCTCTGTCTGATCGTCATCGTTATCCTCATTCCGATCGCCGGGCTGAGCTATGGCTTCCTGACGACGTCGTCGCTCGACAAGGCGCCGCTGCCCGGCATTGCCGACGGCGCTCCGCCCAAGGCGCTGGCCGACAAGGTCCGCGCCGAGATCCCCGGCTACCAGCGACCGGAGGAATCGACCTTCCTCACCTATCCGGAATGGGCGATCGTCTATGCCGCGCGCGAATATGCCGGCTTCGTCGCCAAGGACCAGCCGAGCGGGTTCCCCTACTGGTCCTATGTCGGCCGCTTCTGGCAGGACTACGCCATGGTGATCCGCGCCAGCTCTCCCTACAAGTTTAACTACGCCAACCACCAGATGCTGGTCATCATCGGCACCAGCCACTCGATCGAGCATATCCTGCAATGGGCCTATGAGAACACTGTCGGCCGTATGACCGAGGCGACAGCAGGCAAGCGAACCGCCGTCGACATCTATCAGGCCAAAGTGGCGGCCGATTATGCAGGATTTCTCGACCAGGTGCCGTGGTACCAGTTCCCCTATGCCGAGAAACGCGCGGGCCTGTTTGCCGTGCAGCCGGCGCCGGGCGACAGTTCCATCCGCACCAGCGAACGCAAGCTGGCATTCGGCCTCGCCGACACCATCAAGCAGGCCTATGCCGACCTGATCAAAAAGGCACTCGCCGCCACCACGAACCCGGCCTTTCTCGATATCCATGTCTGGGCCAAGGGGCCGGTCGGTGAAGCCACGCGCGACGAGCCGGACACCTTGCTCGAACGCGACCTGGGCGCCGATGGCACCATTTTTTTCACCAAGCGCTATCAGGTGTTCACCGAAATGATTCCGCGCCTGATCGACAAGGGCGTGTCGTTCGTCGAGATCGGCGGCAACGACGAGATCATGGTCACCATACTCTCCACCGACTCGATCGCCATCCCCGGAGGCATGCGCATCCTGTTCAGCTATCCTCTGCCGGCAGATCCGGCAACGCGCCGCACCGGCATGGTCGTCGCCGTACGCAAGCTGCATCTCGTGCTGCCGGCGCTGATCAAGTCAGGCGCCAGGCTCGAACATGTCTATGACTACTGAGACGATCCGGCCACGTTCCGCAAAGATCGGCTATCGCGAGCGCCCCGCCACGCTCATTCCACAATCGCGGCCAAATCCCGCCTTGTTCGCGCGCGATGGAATGTTGCATGTCGCCCAAAAGCGGAAACCGGTTTTGGGATCATGATATGCACCTGAATGGGCTGCCAGGGGGCATCTCGAAGGGACGAGACCGTGATCAAGACCGCCCTTGTCGCCATGACCATCGTCGGCTGCGACTGCGACGCCAAGCTTTGCGAATATATCGGCGAGACGCCGGCCAAGTGGTCGACCGTCGCCGAGTGCGAAGCGGCGATGAAAAGCCAGATGCTGCACGAGCGGAATTTCAACTATCCGCTCGTTTCCGGCATCTGCCGCACCAAGGGCTCGTCGTCCTCGTCGCAGTTGGCCGCGACCGCGTCGCGCCCTGAACTGAAGCCCGCCAGCCGCGTTGTCAGAACCGAAAGCCCGTTGCCGCCTGAACTGAGCCATCGGCCGAGCGTTTCGGTCGGTTCGCCGACGACGGCGATGGAAGCGGACGCCGCCCGGCCCGTCGCCTACGAACAGGTGGTCGATGGCGGAACCGGCGTGCTCTATCGCACGAAGAACGGCTACGCCGTGGTCAAGACCGATCTTGGCCGCGCCGCCTCGGCGACCGCCGACGCCGCGAAACGCTCTGTGAACTGGCTGGCCGGACTGGTGCCGAAGGGCCTGTAATCCCGCAAGGGTCTCGGTTTGACGACCGCAACATGCGGCATCCTATCGTCGCACCGGGTGTCCGTGATTAGGCAGGCACATAGGTCAACCTGATCACGTCATCGCCAATCAGGTCGCTGGCCACAAAGCGAAGCGGCGGCCGCGGGCCGGCGAAGAATGGCTTACCATGACCAAGCACGAACGGATGGAGGTAGAGTTGGTACGCATCGATAAGACCAAGGTCGGTCAGGCTTCGTGCCAGGTTTGGTCCAGAAACTGAAATCTCCCCAGCGAGTTGGGCCTTAAGCCCACGTATCACCGCCTCGACGTCGTCCGCGACAAGGGTGGCGTTGGGGCCGACCGACTTCAGCGTGCGCGACACAACCCATTTCGGTTGGCTCCGCCACGCCGCCGCGAATTCACGCGCCTCCGCGCCCCACTCTGGACTGTCTTCGTCCCAATAGCGCATCACCTCGTACATGCCGCGACCGTACACACTGCCGCTCAGGTTGCGCACTTGCTCTATCCAGTGCCGAAAGATCGTGGGCCCTGACGGCATTTTCATGTGGTCGACGTAGCCGTCGAGGGACTGGTTCATTCTGAAAATGAGCTTCGCCATGCTGTAAGACCTCCAATTCAGGGGTCGTCAGAATAACTTCGGGCGCCGTTACACAAAAGTGTGGACCCCAGCCGAAATCCAAACTGAGAGGCGATCCTAGCCCCCCTGCAATTCAACTTTCAGGCTCTGCCAGAACTTGTCGATCAGCGGCTTTTCGGTCGCCACGTCCTCTTCGGCAATGCGGGTGATGAACAACAGCCCATGTTCGGCAACGCCGGAGCCGACGATCTCGAAATCGGCCGTGTCAGTGCGTGTCTTCACCTGAGCGCGAATGCCGGTCAATTCCTTGCCGTCGGCGAGCTTGCGCGTCGTCGGCTGCTGCGTCAACTCAGCACCGGCCTGCACCGATTCCTTGGTCATCTCCTGCAGCATCAGCTGGCTGAGCGACACCGGATTCATCTTGCCGTATTCCTGCACGACGACGATCGTGCCCAGCGCCGACGCCATCAGGTACTGCGTGATATCATCGCCGAGATCAGTCTTGGTCACCGAAATGTCGCTCGGATGGACGAAGGAGAAATCGCTGCCGGAAAAGGTGGCGAAGTCGTTGCGCTCGAGCGTCACCTTGCTCTTTCTGCCGCCGGGCAGCGTCATGCTTGTGCTCTCGCCGGGATCGATATCGACGGTCACACCGTCGATCGTCAGCTTGAAAGCCTTGATATCCTCGGCCTGGACCGGTCCAGCGCACAGCGCAATGAGGGTGAGTGCCGCCGCCGATACCATCCGCATGGGTTGTTCTCCTGCTTTTTATGCCACCCCGCTCAGCGCCTTGATGGCACGGTAGAAGGTCGAGGAAAACAGTTCCGTCGGGTCATATTGCCGCTTTGTCGCCAGGAAGGCCGGCAGTTCGGGATAGGAGGCCAGCAACTCCTTGGCCGTATAATGCAGCTGGTAGGGCAGGAAGAACCGGCCGCCATATTTGATCGTCACATCGATCAGCGCCCGGGTCAGCGCCCGCATCCTGGCATTGCCGTCGGCATCGGTCGGCTGGTTGATGTAGAGCACCAGCGAATAGGCCGGCTCCGGCGCATAGGTCAGCGCCACATCCTCCTTGTGAACGATGCGCACCGAGGCGTTGAGCACCGGCAGCGACTGATTGCGCAGGATCTCGCGGGCTTCCGTGATGAATGGATTATACGCGGCGCGTGGAATAAAATATTCGTGCAGAATGTCGGTCTCATCCAAAAGATCGTTGAACAGATACGGTACTGAATCGTGCATCGGGTTGTTGCGGGTGACGAGGCAGGCCTCGCCTTCGGCCATGGCCGAGGTGCGCGCCACCGTGCAGCTTTCGAATTTCGGCTCCAGCGTCTTTTCGGTGAACCACTTCAACTCCTGGAACAGGCTGCCCCATTTCGCCATGTTGATGATCACGCGCTTCAGCCCGACCGAACCCGGCTCGCCGATCGCGGGCTGATCCGCCGGCGGCTGCTCGGCCACCTTGTCATAGCGGTAGACGATCATGTCCTCGAGGAAATTGCCCGGCGCCGTCGACAGATGGCCGTAAAACAGACCGATCGTCCCGTTCGGCTCCAGCACCTCGGCGAAGAATTTCGGGAAATCGTCGGATTTGATGATTTCGCGAGAGGTCCGGTAGACGGCGTTGTCGACGATATCGAGAGTCGCCTCCAGCACAACGCCGAACAGGCCGTAGCCGCCGACGACGTGGCGGAACAAATCGATATTCTCGCTGGGCGAACAGGTCGTCACCGAACCGTCGGCCAGCATCACACGCATCGAGCGGATCGAGCTTGCCACCGAACCCGCCTGATGGTCCATGCCGTGCGCATTGACCGACAGCGAGCCGCCAACCGAAAAGATGTCGGTCGACTGCATCGCCTTCACCGCGAAGCGCGGATGCAAGAGGTTCTGGATGTCGTGCCAGCGCGCGCCCGGCTGCAGCGTCATGGTCTTCGCCGCGGCGTCGACGGTCACCTTGTTGAATTTTCTGAGGTCGAGTACCAGCGCATTGTCGTCGAAGGCATGCCCGCCCATCGAATGGCGGATGGCCGCCAACGAGACCTTCAAGCCATTGGCGCGCGCGAAGGCCAGCGCCTTGGCGATGTGCTCTTCCTCGCTGACTTCCACCACGCCATAGACCGGCGTCTGCGACAGGCCGCTGGCATCGTTGATGTCGCCGCCCTTTGCCGACCAGGGCAGCGATGCGTCAAAGGCCGGCGCATTCTCCAGCGGCTTCAGCGGCAGCGCGATGCCGTCGATATCGGCGATGCGGCCTGCGTTCTTCGGTCCCAAAGGCCCGCGCGCCAGCCGTGCCACGGTGTTGCCGCCCCACAGCACCGCGCCGCCAACGACAGCCGCACCGAGTAGCAATCGCCGCGACAGCCGAAATTCTTTTTGTTGCCCAGCCATGGATATCCCCCGTTGGCCAAGGGATAGCGCGGCCTCCTGGCAAAAACCATAGCGGTCGGTCGGAAGAGCGTTCCGCCAGAAAATCGATATGAATTATGGTCGGCTCAATTACGCCAAAAACCGAATGAAACTCGCGCCTGGGTTGCAATCTCGGAATGAATGCACCATGGTGGCCGCGACTACGGTGAGGGGCCTTCCATGAAGCTTGCAATCCGGACCATGATGTCCCTGATGCTGGCGCTTGCTACGGGATCGGCCGGTGCACAAGGCGCGGACCCAGGCGACGACAAGACGATTATCTTTACCCCGGGCGATCCCGACATGGCGGCGGCGACCGCCCAGGCACTCGCCAGCCTGGATGAATTCCTGGCGCTGTCCGAGGCACCTCCCTCCGGAACAGACAGGTTCAAACTCAAGGTCAAGGTGCGGGACGGGAATGTCACCGAACATTTCTGGGTCATACCGTTCCGCCGCACCGAGACCGGATTTGCCGGCATATTGGCGAACCAGCCGGAGGAAGTGCGCAACGTCGTCCTCGGCCAGAACATAGAATTCACCAGGGACGAAATTTCCGACTGGGGATACACAAGCGACGGGCATCAGGTCGGCAGCTTCACCGTCTGCGTGATGTTCAAGAAAATGTCGAAAGAAGAGGCAGACTACATGCGCGACAAATATGGCTTCGACTGCTGACGGCGAGGCCCGATTAACTGATCTCGTCCTTCGCGCCGATTTTTCGCACCAGCGCCGCCGTCGCCAGCATCGCGCCCATGTCTGATATCATCGGCGCGACATGCGTGGTGTAGTCGAGCGGCACTGAAATATCCGGCAGTTCGAAGAAGTTCTTCGTCTGCGGCAACAGCAGGAAGCCGTCGCTGCCGTTGAGCGCGACGCGGGCCGGGTCGTCCGGCCAGGTTTCGCCAAGCCATTTCAGGGCCTGCGCCAGCCGGCCGGTCACCAGCGGCCGCGCCGCCTCGACGTTGTCGCTGCGGAATTCATAGGCGGCGTCGAGTTCGGGCACACCGGACGACAAATCCTGCATCTTGCCGGCGAACATGCCGCGGAAGAAGCCGACGACCGCATTGGTCCGGCGCGTCGCCACCAATACCCCCGGGAACGGCTCGATCGCTTCGAAAGCGACAATGACACCCCTGAAGACTGTCGATGAATCCTTGCGCGACCCTACTCGCAGTTCTGCTTCGTAAAGCTCGAACGGAAACTCTTCGTAACGGCCCGAAACGACATCGTCGAACGACTGCTTGTTGAAGGCGCCAACCGCCTCGCGCGGCAGCCGGTCGAAAGAGTTCGGCCTCCCTCCATGCTGGTAACGCATATCCGCGATGAAGCCGAAGATGATTGGCAGCAGCGTCTCGCGGAAAGATTGCTGCAGCCGCGTCGCCGGTTTCATGGCCTGGAAGTAGAGCACGCTCGAAGCCACCAAGCCGATGCCATAGAGAAACACATGTGGCGTCGAGAACCATTGCTCGTTGGGGTCGGCGACCTTGTTGAACAGCCAGGCGACCAGCATCACGAACACCAGCACCAGCCCGACGAACACCGGCGCCCGCCAGCGCACCTGGCGGACCGCCGAGGCCCTCGCTGCCTCATAGGCCTCGATATCCTTCCGGATGCTGGCAATCACCGCCTCGCTCGGCATGAAATCCGACGTTTCCACCGCCGCCCCCGCAACCTGCCTCTGCCGTCGCATGATAATCGGTTTTGCAGGGGCCGCCAGACGGCTAAGCAGTGACGCTCTCTTCGCTTTAAGAGGCAGGAAAGATCGCTCTCAGCCGACCCTGGGCCTTGCCGCGCATTTGCCCCACCAGTGCCTCCACCGGTACCAGCCGCTCATGGTCGCCGGCGCGCAGGCGCATGAAGGGATGCAGCCGGTATGACGCAATGGCGCCGCGTGTGTCGGCATCGGCACTGACTTCCACAACGAAAATCCCGCCAATACGACCCGGCCATGGCTGGCAGGCAAAGGCGGTGCTGAGGAAATCGCCGAGCCCATAGGCAACGATCGTCCCGTCGATCCGCTCAACCGGCTGCACGACATGGGCGTGGTGGCCGGCGATCAGCCCGACGCCTTGCCCGGCCAGTCGCCTGGCCAACGCTCGTGTTTCAGTGCGCGGAAAATGCCTGAACTCCCAGTCCCAATGCGGCACGGCGCAAAGAAGATCGACACCGTCACGCCGCCGGCGGACCTCGTCACTGTCCATCGATACGCGCCCGGCGAACAGATTTTCATCGGCGTTGCGCCACAGCGTGAAGGCGGCGAAGCCGATATCAAGCGGTCCGACCTGGACAGGCACCACCGGGCCATTGGCGGCCAGGCCGACCGTGCGGATCCCAAGCCGCTGCAACGCCGCGACCGTCTCGTCGAAACCGGCGACGCCCTGGTCGAACACATGGTTGTTGGCCAGCGACAGCACGAGCTTTTCGCGCGCAATGCCGACCGCCGCGAGCGCCTCGGCCAGGAAGAGTTCGCTCATCGCATGATGCGTGCCGAGCCTCGTCCCCAGCACCGCGCTTGGTCTGTCCACAACAGGGCTTTCGCAATTGCCTATCACCAGATCGGCAGCGCCGAGCAACGCCTTGATCTCCCGATCGCAGTCCGGCGCGCTGCGGTTGGCCACCGCCGAGATGTCGCCGACGAAGGCAAGCCGCACCGCCCGCTTCGGCGGGTCCATCAGCATTCCCGCCATCGGCGCAAAGTCTCGTGCGTCGCCGGCCAGCGAGGGCTTCAGGAAACGCGGCAGCCAGGACAGCTTGTAGGAAAGCGGATAATTCGACACGCGGCGCCCATTTGTTTGCCTTGTGTAGACCGTCCTCGGGACGGGTTGAAGCGCGACGCTCCAAATGGTGTATATTTGCTCTGCGCGACAAAATATTGGGGGGAAAGATGACACGACTGGCAAGCCTGCTGACATCCGCTTTCATGCTGATTGTGCCGCTGTCTTCCGCATCGGCGGCAATGCCCGAAGCGGCATCCGCTCTGTTCGAGGCGAAAACGGTGGCCGGGCGCGACAGCGCGCTGTCGACGCTGGAGGCCGCCGCGCCAAAAGACCCGGCATCAGCCTATGCCGCCGGCGCCGGCGAGTTCTTCACTGCGCTGGAAATCCTGGCCAGCGGCCTCCATCGCCATGGCTTCGAGAGCCCGCAATCCTTCATGCTGCCGCTGATGCGGCTGCCGGTGCCGGACAATCCCAACCCCGAGCGGCTGACCTATGAGCAATTCCGTGACATCCTGGTCGCCTTCCGCGACCGGTTGGAAAAATCCGCCGCAACGTTTGCGGCGGTGCCGGCGGACGCCGATATCGGCATGGCAATCGACCTCACCCACACCGGCATCGACCTGAACGAGGACGGCACGATCGCACCTGATGAAAGCATGGCGGCGATCATTGCCTCACTGTCACACGGCGGCATCTCGTCGGACGCCGCCGCCCCCATCCTCACATTCCGCTTCGACCGCGCCGACGGTTTCTGGCTGCAGGGCTATGCGGAGTTCCTGATGGCGCAGACCGATTTCTGGCTGGCGCATGATTTCAGGAGCACTTTCGACGGCTCGTTCCACATGCTGTTCCCGCGCGCCAAGCTGCCGTTGCAGGACATTCTCGTACCGCCGGCCGGTGATATGGGCAGCAGCATCTTCTCCTCGGAGTGGCGCATCGCTGATTTCATCTCGCTGGTGCATCTCGTCAACTGGCCGGTGATCGAGCCGGAGCGCCGGCAAGCGGCGCGCCGCCATCTGCTGGAAATGATCCGGCTGTCACGCGAGGACTGGAAGGCGATCCGCGCCGAGACCGACAATGACCGTGAATGGCTGCCGGGTCCGCAGCAGAAAGGCGAGAACCCGCTCACAGGACTCGACGTCGGCGAGGAGCAGGTCCAGGCCTGGCTCGCCACCTTGACCATGGCCGAGGACCTCCTGGAAGGCCGTGTGCTGCTGCCGCATTTCCGCATTGCTGATAAGGGCATCAACATGAAGCGCTTCTTCGACGAGCCCAAAAACTTCGACCTGGTCCTGTCGATCACCGGTCCGGCAATCGCGCCCTATCTCGAAAGCGGCAGGATCCTGACCAGCGACGATTTCGACCAGATCCAGCGCCAATTCGGCGGCGGTGGTTTTCTGACCTTTGCGCTGTGGTTCAATTGAGGTGCCACTCAAGGCGGCCGTCCAGGCGAAGAAATTGTGACAGGCAGGCAACAGTTTTACCTGAGACAGGCGCCTATTTGGGCAATTTTCACCGGCAGCCGTTTCGTTCCATTTATCGCTGAAGGCGCCGCGAAAAAATTTAGAAACGGCTGTTTTGCTTGACTCGGCGATCAAAAGCAGGCAGCAAAACTGCGTCGGAAGGGCGACAACACCACTTTCCTGGCCGTGGACGAAGCCTTATTTGGCCTAAATCCACATTTCGTCGTTGGTTTTGAGAGGGATTGATTAACCAACTTTGTCCATATTTTGAAGCAATCGGCAACCAATGACAGACGCGGCAAACGCGTCGGGGACCACCTGGGATCACTCACAGAATGGTCGTCGCGGCTATTACAGCCGCGGACGTGGGAGCCGCTTGGAGCAAGATTGGTTGCATGGCGTTGTTGAGTAAAAAAATTGTCGGGGACGAGCGTTGGGACGGCGAGAACGCCTGTGACGCGCCACGTGCCTCTTCCTTCACCCCTGAACGGATCGTCCGCTGGGTCGCGGTGCCCGGCGCCAGTGCTGCCGTTGGCCTGTGGTTGATAGGCACCATGGCTGGCCTCAGTTCCGTCGGCGCCTCGCTTTCGGCGACATCGGGTGGCCTCCCGCAGACCCTGTCGATGCCGGGATCGCTCGCCCTGGCCGATCCGTTCAAGCAGCATTGTCTGAGAGCACCCTTCGTGCTTGCCAATGCCAATGGCGGCACGCAAGCCCTTCACGACCATGCCGTGCAGTGCGGTGCCAGCTGCTTCAAGCTTGCCCGGTTGAGCCCGCGGGCGGAGAAATCCGCGCGCCTCGTGGCGCAGGCAAAGCCCGTTCCCACTGCCGCAAAGTCGAAGTCGCAGGAGCGTTTCGAGCGCATCGAAGCATCGCTTTCGCCGATGAAGCTCGCCGCTGCCTTTGCCGGCGCTGGAAAGCCCGTGGTCGTGGCCAACGCGCCGGTGCACCCTGTTATTTCCACCGTCGCGCCGCAAATTGCCGAAGCGTCGCTGGTGCCATCCGTCAAGGTTATGGCCAGCCTCTCGGAAGACATGCCCGCTCCAGCGGCCGAACGCTTCGCGCGGCTGGATAACGGCTCGGACGTCGTGCAGACCGCGCCGCAACCGATGGGCTTTGCCCAGTCGGACACGCAGACGCCAGGCAATTCGCAGTTGGCGCTGGCCCTCGTGCAGTCGCTGCCAGTCGACGACGAGGCGTTCGCCTCGCCGCTGCCGATCGAGGAATCCCCGGCCGACGTCGCGGTTTCGCCTGTCGAAACCCAGCAGGACCAACCAGGCGACGCCGCCTCGCTGCCGGACGCGCTCACCGACGACGTGCCGTTGCCGACCCGTCGCCCTCAGTTCGACGCCCCGCAGCCCAAGGACACCCCGCAGCCCAAGATTGTACAGCAGTCCAAACCTGTTCAGCAGACGAAGCCTGATCAGCAACCGAAGCCGGCTCGCGAGACCGTCCAGCAAGCCCAGACTGCCCGACCGGCCAAACCGGACCGGCAAGGACGGCCGGCCGATGGCAGCGGTGTGCTGGCCTATGCCAAGCCGGACACGCCGTCGGGTGGCCTCGGCAAGGCTTTCAGGAACCTGTTCAACTCGCCGGGGTCCAGGAGCGGAGCCGGCAATGGCGTCGCCGTCTACGACATCAGCGCCGGGACCGTCTATATGCCTGACGGTTCGAGGCTCGAGGCGCATTCGGGCATCGGCGCCATGACGGACCAGCCGCGCTATGCCGACCAGAAGAACCGCGGACCGACACCGCCCAATACCTACAATCTGTCGCTGCGCGAGACGCGCTTTCATGGTGTGGAGGCCTTGCGCCTGACACCGGCCGATGGCCGCAACAAATACAATCGCGACGGCTTTCTGGCCCATACCTACCTGCTTCGGGGCCGCTACGGCCAGTCGAGCGGTTGCGTCGCCTTCAAGGACTATGCGCGCTTCCTCGCCGCCTACAAGAAGGGCAAGATCAACCGCCTCGTCGTGGTGCCGCGCCTGAACGGATCGCCGACCCGCGTTGCGGCGGATAACGCGCGCGGCGCCTGATCCTTCCGGACAGGCACGCGGCCGCCGTTTCCTCCTGACAGCCTACTGTCAGGAGCCGCATCTGGCGAAGCGCCTCATCTCATCCCACTCTTTCCATTTTGGCCAGGAAATCCCATATTCGGGTCATGGCCAAATCTCCCGATAAGAAAACGCCGCCGACGGCGAATGACGACCGCGCTTCGCCGAAGCGGCGCAGTCCGCTGACCGATTTCCTCGACGCCTCGGAGCCCTTGCACAGAGGCGGTTTCGCCGAGATGCCGCAGCCGGAGCTCTCGGGCACGCCGCTGACCAGTTCAATTGCGGATTGGGCCGAGCAGATCGAGGAGGAAGCCGAAAAGGAAGGACGTCGCCAGATCTCCCCCCTCGAGGGGGAGATGTCGCCGAAGACGACAGAGGGGGTCGTCACAGAAGGCACCGCCGGGACGTCGAACCCGGTCGAACCGACCCCACCCGGCGGCTCCGCCGCCACCCTCCCCTCGAGGGGGAGGGAAAGCGCCAAGTCGAAGAAGATACCCGAGCGCTCGAGCTCGCCGGGGCGCAGCGCGCGCGGCACCTCGATGGGTGGCGCGGCATCAGCCAGGGAGCGCACGGCAGCCGGCCTCAATCCGGTCGCCGGTCTCGACATTTCGTTGGAAGACGCCGAGACGATGGCCTCGGGCAGCGTCACCGCCACCGTCGCCGCGCTGTCGGCGCTGATCGAGTCCGGCAATCCGCTGCACAAGGACGGCGTGCTGTGGACGCCGCACCGCCCTGCCCGCCCGGAAAAGTCCGAAGGCGGCATCGCCATCAAGATGGTGTCGGATTTCGAGCCGGCCGGCGACCAGCCGACGGCGATCAAGGATCTGGTCGAAGGCGTCGCCAACAACGACCGCACCCAGGTGCTGCTCGGCGTCACCGGCTCCGGAAAAACCTTCACAATGGCCAAGGTGATCGAGGAGACGCAGCGCCCCGCCCTGATCCTGGCGCCGAACAAGACGCTGGCAGCCCAGCTTTATTCCGAGTTCAAGAAATTCTTCCCCGAAAACGCCGTCGAGTATTTCGTCTCCTATTACGACTATTACCAGCCGGAAGCCTACGTCCCGCGCACCGACACTTTCATCGAGAAGGAATCCTCGATCAACGAGCAGATTGACCGCATGCGCCATTCGGCGACGCGCTCGCTGCTCGAGCGCGACGACGTCATCATCGTCGCCTCGGTGTCCTGCATCTACGGTATCGGCTCGGTCGAAACCTACACGGCGATGACCTTTCAGATGCAGATCGGCGACCGGCTCGACCAGCGCGCTTTGCTCGCCGATCTCGTTGCCCAGCAGTACAAGCGACAGGATGTCAATTTCGTTCGCGGCTCGTTCCGCGTGCGCGGTGACACGATCGAGATCTTCCCGGCCCACTTGGAAGATCGTGCATGGCGCATTTCGATGTTCGGCGACGAGATCGAGCAGATCACCGAGTTCGACCCGCTGACCGGCCAGAAGACCGGCGAGCTGAAGAGCGTCAAAATCTACGCCAATTCGCACTATGTGACGCCACGCCCGACGCTGAACCAGGCGATCAAGTCGATCAAGGAAGAGCTCAAGCACAGGCTGGGGGAACTGGAGCGCGCCGGCCGCCTGCTGGAGGCGCAGCGGCTGGAACAGCGCTGCCGCTTCGACCTGGAGATGCTGGAGGCCACCGGCTCCTGCGCCGGCATCGAGAACTATTCGCGCTATCTCACCGGCCGCCAGCCGGGCGATCCGCCGCCGACGCTGTTCGAGTACATTCCCGACAATGCGCTGGTCTTCATCGACGAAAGCCACGTCACCGTGCCGCAGATCGGCGGCATGTATCGCGGCGACTTCCGACGCAAGGCGACGCTGGCCGAGTACGGTTTCCGCCTGCCGTCCTGCATGGACAACCGGCCCTTGCGCTTCGAGGAATGGGACGCCATGCGCCCGCTCTCCGTCGCCGTTTCGGCAACCCCGGGCGCTTGGGAGATGGAACAGGCCGGCGGTGTCTTCGCCGAACAGGTCATCCGCCCGACCGGGCTGATCGACCCGCCGGTCGAGGTGCGCCCGGCCAAGAGCCAAGTCGACGATGTCGTCGGCGAAATCCGTGACACCACCAAGGCTGGCTATCGCACGCTGGTGACGGTGCTGACCAAACGCATGGCCGAGGACCTGACCGAGTATCTGCACGAACAAGGCATCCGCGTCCGCTATATGCACTCCGACATCGACACGCTGGAGCGCATCGAGATCCTGCGCGATTTGCGCCTTGGCGCCTTCGACGTGCTGGTCGGCATCAATCTTTTGCGCGAGGGCCTCGACATTCCCGAATGCGGCTTCGTCGCCATCCTAGATGCCGACAAGGAAGGTTTCCTGCGTTCTGAGACCTCGCTCATTCAGACCATCGGCCGCGCCGCCCGCAACGTCGACGGCAAGGTCATTCTCTATGCCGACCAGGTCACCGGCTCGATGGAACGGGCGATGGCCGAGACCAACCGCCGCCGCGAGAAGCAGATGGAGTGGAACGCCGCCAACGGCATCACTCCGGAATCGGTCAAGTCGCGCATCTCCGACATTTTGGACTCGGTCTATGAGAAGGATCACGTCCGCGCCGACATCTCGCAGTTCACCGACAGCGCCGGCGCCATGATGGGCAACAACCTCAAGGCCCATCTCGACGCGATGGAGAAACAGATGCGCGACGCCGCCGCCAATCTCGATTTCGAGAAGGCGGCCCGCATCCGCGACGAGATCAAGCGCTTGCGTGAGATGGAACTGTCCATCTCCGATGACCCGCTGGCCAAATACGCCGACATGGAAAGCCCGGTCTCTGGCCGCGAAAAGGGCAAGCACAACAAGGGCGTAGCCAAGCATCGCACGGCCGAGGAACAGGAGCGTTTTCGCAGGCTCGACGAAGTGCGTGCCGCCGAAGAGGCGGCCAAGGCTGCCCGCCCCAACCTCTTCCGCAAGCCGGCGCTTGGCGAGATGGGCGCCGATGGCGCCGTGCCGGCGAAGAAGCCGCTATTCGCCAAACCTTCGATTGACGACATGGGTCCAGGCACGGACATGCCGACCCCGGCCGGTGCGGTATCGCGCTCGCTATTCAAGAAACAGTCGGCCGAAGAGGCACATGGCAGCGATTTCGGCATTCCCGGCGAGCCGGTCAAACCGCTGTTCAAGAAGAACTCACTCGATGAGATGACCGTGCGGCGAACCGAGACGCCGATCGAGGGTGACAAGCCGGTCAAGCGTGAGCGCGCCGGCATCGGCTCGTATGAAGATCCTGGCGACGCCCGCCGGGAAAAGCGCCGGCCGGGGAAGACAGGCAGACCGGGACGGTAGGGCCTGGAGTCACACTGTCGACTGGCTGGACCACGCCCCCAGCCTTGTCAGTTGCCAGTCGAAGCGATACGGGCCACGGCAGCTTCTCCGCTCCCAACGCAAGAAACTCCCACGGCCGCCCGCAGAATGAAACCCAAGGACATCGCCGCCTATATCTTCCTGGCCATCACCTGGGGCTTGTCGTTCCTTGTTCTGCTCAAGGTGGTGCACGCCTTCGGCTGGGTCGGCGCGGTCACCTTGCGCTCGCTGATCGCCGGCATCACGCTCCTGCTGCTTGCCGCCGCGACCCGGCGCCGGCTCGATTTCAGCGCCGGCTGGCGGCGCTTCGCCGTTGTCGGCGCGACGACGGTTGCCGCGCAGCTTATCGGCCTATCCTATGCCACCCCGCGCATCGGCACGGCGGTGGCGGCCATCCTTGTTGCCGCGATCCCACTGTTCTCGATGATCCTCGGCCAGCTATGGGGGCTTGAGCGCATCACCGTTCGCGGGCTGGCCGGCCTGCTGCTCGGCGCCTTCGGCATCATCGTCCTTGTCGGCTTTCCCGCGGTGCCGATCACGGCATCCTTCGCCTTCGGCTGCGCCGCCTCGCTGTTCAGTTCCTTCTCGGCCGCTTTCGGTAGCAATTATGCAAACCGACATCTGCGCTCGGCCGGCTCGTGGGAACTCACCAGTGCCGCCTTCCTGTTGGGCGGGCTGATGACGCTGCCACTGCTTCTCGCTGTACCGGTGCCGGCGATGCCGCGCGCCATCGACTTCCTCTATCTCGCCGTCCTCGCCTGCATGATGAGCGCGTTGACCTACATCGTCTATTTTCGGCTGGTTGCCAGTATCGGCGCGACCAGGACGATCAGCGTCGAATTCGCCGTGACCGTGATCGCGGTGTTGGTCGGCACCAGCATGCTTGGGGAATCGCTGACCGTAATCCAGGGCTTCGGCGCTGTCGCGATCATCGGCGGCTGCATACTGGTGCTCGATCCGTTCCCGCGCCGGGTGAAAGCGGTAGCCTTGCCTTCCGCCCCGCCTTTGGTGTAGTCAGTCCGCACACTCGAACGTCTGGAAAGGAGGGCTGCGTGTTCGATTTTTCTCGTCACCATCGTCAGCGTGGCCCGATTTCTGCCCTGCGAGCTTGCTTGCAGGGCTGACCAGGGACGGTCCGGGTTTTTCCCGCTTCGATTTTTTGGTCTGCCCTTCGTGGTGCCGCAACGCCGAACCTGATGGCCGGTGGGCGCACCGTCAAAGTGCATTGAGCCGCTAGAGCATGATCCCGAAAAGTGGGAACCGGTTTTCGGAAAAGATCATGCTCCGACAAAGAGGCGGCCAAGACCAGAGAAATCAAAATGGCCCTGATCAGCCTCAAATCCCTCGGCGTCACCATGAGTGCGCCGCTGTTCTCCAAGCTCGACCTCACCATCGGCGGCGGCGACCGGCTCGGCATCGTCGCAGCCAACGGCCGCGGCAAGTCGACCTTGCTCAAATGTCTGACCGGCGCGATGGAGCCGACCTCGGGCGACATCACCCGCACGCGCGGCCTGCGCGTCGGCCATGTCGAACAGTCCGTCGCTCCAGCCCTTCTCAGCCATACCTTCCATCAGGTGGTGGCCGACGCCCTGCAGCCGGAGCAGGCCGACAGCGAGGTGTGGCGTGTCGACGTGGTGCTCGATTCGCTAGACGTGCCGGAGCCGATGCGCGAACGGCCAATGCAGGCACTGAGCGGCGGCTGGCAGCGGCTGGCACTGATCGCCCGCGTCTGGGTCACCGATCCGGATGTGCTGCTGCTGGACGAGCCGACCAACCATCTCGACCTTGCCCGCATCAGCCAACTTGAGACCTGGCTGAACACGCTGCCGCGCGAGGTGCCCGTCGTCATCGCCAGCCACGACCGCGCCTTTCTCGACGCCACCACCAACCGGACGCTGTTCCTGCGCCCTGAACGGTCGCCGGTGTTTGCCTTGCCCTATTCACGCGCCAGGCAGGCGCTCGACGACGTCGACGCCTCGACGGAGCGCAAGTTCCAGCGCGACATGAAGGTGGCGCAGCAATTGCGCCGGCAGGCGGCCAAGCTCAACAACATCGGCATCAATTCAGGTAGCGACCTGCTGACGGTCAAGACCAAGCAGCTCAACCAGCGCGCGGAAAGACTCGAAGAAGCGGCGAACCCGGCACATCGCGAAAAGTCGGCCGGTGCCATAAAACTCGCCAATCGCGGCACGCACGCCAAAGTGCTGATCACGCTTGACGACGTGGCTGTCGAAACGCCCGACGGCACGCTGCTGTTCAGGACTGGCGAGCGCCACATCTGCCAGGGCGACCGCATCGTCCTGCTCGGCCGCAATGGCGTCGGCAAGTCGCGCTTCGTCACCCTGATCCGCAACGCCATTGTCGAACCGGACACGGTGCGGAATGTGAAGGTGACGCCGTCGACGGTGCTCGGCTACAGCGATCAGGCGCTGTCCGGCATCAGCGGCGACGACACGCCGCTGGGGCTGGTCTCGCGCCGCTACGATGTCGGCGAACAGCGCGCCCGCTCGTTGCTGGCCGGCGCCGGCGTGGTCATCGAGATGCAGGAGAAAAAGATCGGCGTGCTGTCCGGCGGCCAGAAGGCGCGGCTGATGATGCTGGCGCTCAGGCTCGCCAACCCCAACTTCTATCTGCTTGACGAGCCAACCAACCATCTCGACATCGACGGCCAGGAAGCGCTGGAAGCGGAGCTGCTGGCGCATCAGGCAAGCTGCCTGCTCGCCTCGCACGATCGCTCCTTCATCCGCGCCATCGGCAACCGCTTCTGGCTGATCGAGAAGCGGCGGCTGATAGAAGTCGAGGACCCGGAGGATTTCTTCCGCTCGGTGGCTGAGGCGGAAGGGTAACGATTTTGGCGGCGTGACGGTATCCATGCCTGTGAAATTTCGGCCGATCGACATCAGTTCAAAATTTCGTATCACGATATGAGACGTTTTCTTGACTTACGAAGCGTATCATGTGAAGGTACGCTGCTCGGATACGGCAGATGATACGCTCGTTCAAGGACAAGACCAGCGAGGCCGTTTCGAACGGCAAGGCTCCGAAGGGGTTCCCGTCGGACCTTGTCCGGTCAGCCAGCGAAAGCTGTTCATGATCGACAATGCCGCCGAACTATCGGACCTGAAGACGCCTCCCGGCAACCGGCTTGAGCCGCTGAAAGGCAACCGTGCCGGTCAGCATTCGATCCGTATCAACGATCAGTTTCGCATTTGCTTTCGCTGGGTGGATGGACAAGCCGAGGATGTCGAAATAACCGACTACCATTGAGGTTTTCAAATGCTGAACATCAACCCACCTATTCATCCGGGAGAAATCCTCCGCGAGGAATATCTCATGCCGCTTGGCCTGAAACCTTACACGCTGGCCAAGAAGCTGCATGTGCCGCGCACACGCATCGAGCGCCTCGCCAGCGAGACAACACGGGTGACGCCCGACACAGCGCTACGCCTTGCGAAATTCTTCGGAACCACGCCGCAGTTCTGGATGAACATGCAGGCGAGCTACGACCTGGCTATCGAGGGAGAGGCCAAGAAGGCCGATCTAGAAACGATCGAACGTTTGGAAACGGCTGCCTGAAGTAAACCGCGTTGGCAACACCTGCCTTGAGCCGACTACGGAGGCAGCTAAAAAAATCGACCGTCTGTCGGATGACCACCACGCGCCACGTCCTTGGAATGCCGACACGATGATGCCGGCTTCAACCGAGGACAAAGCATCATGTTCACCCTGTCATCCATAGGCCGCATCACCACCCGTTACATGAAAGCTCGCGCCCGCTATCGCAGCGAGCGCGCTCTTCTTTCACTGCCGATCGAATTGCGCAAGGACATTGGCTGGCCGGAAATCGGGATCGATGCGCAAAATGCCCCTCATATCCGCAGAGAATCCTGACCGAAGCGACCGCTGACCAGTCATACCTATCGCCCGAAAGCGGTGTCGCCTGCATCGACAGGCGCATTTCGAAAGCCTGGCCTATCCAGGGCCGGTCCGCCAAAAAATTTGGCGGCCATGTAGCATTGCCGCCGCCTCATCCGGCCTATGGCTCGCAAGGCCAAACGCAAAAGGAGCAAGACATGACTGATCAGACCCCCGTTCAGCCCGCCGCTAAAGTGCTCGGCGGATTGACCCCTTATCTGCAACTTGACGGCGCCTTCAAGGCCGCTGAATTCTATAAGAAGGCCTTTGGCGCCGAGCAGGTGTTTGCTTATCCGCCGGACGAAAAAGGCCGCACGATGCACATCCATCTATACGTCAACGGTTCGACGTTGATGCTGGGCGATGCCTATCCTGAACACGGCCATCCGCACAAGGATGCGCAGGGCTACACGCTGCAGCTGCACCTCCAGGACGACACCATTGAAACCTGGTGGCAACGCGCGATCGATGCAGGCTGCGAGGAAGTGGTGCCGCTGCAGGTCATGTTCTGGGGCGACCGTTGGGGTCAGGTTAGGGACCCGTTCGGCGTGGCCTGGGCGATGAACGCACCGGTCAAGTAAGATTTAGCGAGCAGCAACGCCCTACCCCACGGGGTGATGCGCTCATCTGCGCCGGGCTGCCGGCCCGGCGCCCGATTCCAGCAACAGGAGACCAACAATGTCCTATGTCGATGGCTTCGTGCTTGCCGTGCCAAAGGCAAGACTCGACGACTACAAGAAGCTGGCCAACACCGCCGGCGTTGTCTGGAAGGAGCATGGCGCGCTCGCCTATGTCGAATGCGTCGGCGACGACGTGCCCTACGGCGAGGTCACGTCCTTCCCGCGTGCCGTGCAGGCGAAGGACGATGAGATCGTCGTCTTCTCCTGGGTCGTCTATGGATCGCGTAGGAGCCGCGACGAAATCATGGCCAAGGTGATGGCCGATCCGCGCATGAAGCCGGACTGGTCGACCATGCCGTTCGACGGCAAACGCATGATCTTCGGCGGCTTCGAAACGTTCATGGAGCTGTAGGATTCCGCGTCAGGTCAGCCTATCCAGCAGCGGCTTCAGCCTGTCGCCATAGCGTTTCCACAGATCGACCGAGCCCTGGTACATCGGCTGGCGCACTTGTGCGGCGGAAGCCGTGCGCACCGGCCGGTCGGTCTTGTGGAAGGATAGCGCCGCATCGTCCCAAGGCAGGCCGAGATGGGCGATCAGCGCCCGCGTCTGGCCTTCCTGGTCGGCGACGAAATCCTCGTAGCGCACATCATGCACGACGCCTGGCAGCACCGTGTGCCAATGCGCCATGATGTCGGTGTACAGATTGTGGAAATCGGCCAGTTCGCCGAGATCGTAGCCATAGCGGTGACTGTCGCTGCGGAAATGCACCTTGTAGATCGACAGGCAGGTGGCCGCCGCATCGCGCGCGCAATGGACGATTTTGGCCTTCGGCAGCATCAGATGCAGGAACCCGATCAGCAGGAAATTGCCCGGCATCTTGTCGGTGACATGCTTGAAGCCGGGATAGCGGGCGTGCAGCATGTCGAGATAGGCCTCGCCGGCCTCGGCGAAAGCCTTGTCGGGCATGTCGGCAATCCCTGCCGGGAAGCCGCCCTTCATGGTCAGGGGAAACTGCTTGCCGACCGCCGTCTTCAGGATGCTGAGCTCGCCGGCACCGTGGACATGGGGATGGCTGGCGATGATCTGCTCGACCAGCGTCGTGCCCGAGCGCGGCATGCCGACGACGAAGATCGGCGTGTCGTCCTCGATCGTGCTCGGCTTGTGCTTCTCGAAGAAGCCGGCGGTGAAGGTTGCCTTCATCGCCTCGAATTCGGCTCGCGTCTTGGCCGCATCGTAGTCGATGCCCTTGCGGCGGATCGCATTGCCTTCGGCGAAATAGTCGAAGGCTCGGCCATAATCCTTCAGATCGTCATTGGCCTTGCCGAGACCGAAGGACAACTGCATGCGCGCCAGGCTGTCCTGCGGCGCCTTGGCATGCTGAGCTTCCATACTGGTCAATTCGCTATCACGTTCTTTCTGGCGCTTGACCTGCGTCAACATCAGCCAGGCTCTCGCCATGCCGGGGTCGACCGCCAGCGCCTGCCGGAACAGCTCGGCTGCTTCATCGAGCTTGCCCTTTTCCATCAGCCCGACGCCGAGCCCATGCAGCAGGTCGCCATCCTTGGGCCGGATCGCCAGCGCTTCGCGGAAGACGGCAAGCGCCTCGTCCAGGCGTCCCGCTTCCTGCAGCGTTTCGGCAAGACCGATGCGCGCGCGGACATGGAAGGGGTTGCGCCCGACCGTGCCGCGATAGATCTCTTCGGCGCCCTCGAACTGGCCGAGCTGCTTCAGTGATGAACCGAGATTGTCGCGCGCCGCCAGTTGATCGGGCCGCAGCGCCACCGCCTTGCGGAAGCAGTCGACGGCAGCGGCGACCCGGCCGAGGTCGCGCAGCACCGTGCCTAGATTGTTTTGAAAATCCGGATTGCCGGGCTGCAAGCGCACCGACTGTTCGATCAGGTCCAGCCCTTCGGCGCTGCGCCCGGTCTGGTGCTGCAGCAGCCCCAGGAAATGCGCCGCGGCGGCGTGATTGGCCTTCTGCGCCAGCACCTGCCGGTAGATCGCTTCGGCCTCTTGCCGACGCCCGGCCTGATGCAGCTGCAGCGCCTGCTGGACACGCTGGTCGAGCCCCAACGGCGGCTGTCCTCCAGCGCCAGATCTGGCTCCCGCGCCCGCCGCTCGTCTCTGATCTCTGTTGATGGGAACCTGCCGTGTTTTGTACGCCTGTGGCGATCTAGGCCATCGGCGCGGCAGGTTCAAGGCTTCGCTTGGTGTCTCGCTCGTTGCAACGGCGTGGAAGGGATCAAATTAGCCGGTTGGTCTCGGCGACCTGCCTGGCACGCCGAACTGTTCCATCGGTGTCGGCGATCCTTCGCCTTGCAGCCTCGTCGCTCCTGATGGTCAGTCGTGCCGACTTGACGATCATCGGCTTGCCGGCCGGGTCAGCGGCGATGGTGTGCATGACGGCTGGCTTGATGATCGGGTTGATCGCTACGGTCATGCCTCTAGAGGTTCTGACGGAAATCATGGTTTTCATCCTTCCAGAAATAAATAAAATGCAAGTTCCTGGACAATCGGCCCAGCGTGAATTTAAGCAATTTTTGAAAGTCGCCGACCCATATCAGACTTTTTCAAATAGTTACAGCGATCTATTTTTTTGCCATCGTCGGTGTTTTTCATAAATCTTCTTGAATAACGGGCCCTATCGGCCTATGTTAGCGATATCGTTTTGGGCCAGAATTGGCATCTCGCGGCGTCGGAGGTTCTCGACCCGCCATTCTTATTCCAATCATCGATATCGGGCGCGCGGTCCGTTTTGCTCCGCGGCCAGGTCTCATTCTTTCGAAAGATCCATATGAACACCGGAACCGTAAAGTTCTACAATGGCCAGAAGGGCTTTGGCTTCATTCAGCCGACCGAAGGCGGGAAGGACGTTTTCGTCCATGTCAGCGCGCTGGAGCGCGCCGGCTTCCCCGGCCTCGCCGAAGGCCAGAAGCTGCGGTTCGAGTTGGAGCGCGACACCAAGGGCCGCGAGTCGGCCGCCAATTTGCAATCGATCTGATCCGGCCGAATTCGATGAACGCTGACCACGGATGTACTGGCAGCTCTCGAAAGCGGCTTATTTCCAGCGACTGCCGGAAATAGGAAAGCGGGGTTCGTCCCCGCTTTTTTGCTTTCAGGACCGCTGCTTTGCATAGGTAAGACAATGCCGGACCGCACCACCCACTCCATCGCGCATTTCGCGACGCCCTTTGTGCTCGGCGGGCTGGAAGGGATACTGCCGGCCGGCGACTACGACATCGATCACGACGAAGAGCTGTTCGAGGGCATGTCGCGGCTTGCCTGGCGCCGCGTCGCCACTTTCATCCATCTGCCGGCAAGGGCAGTGAAAAACCCGCCCACCCGCCAGCTTGTCGCCATCGATTACCTCGAACTCGAAACAGCGCTGAAGCGCGACAGGGAGAATGCAGCATGATCCGTTTCCAGCAGAATGCGCGCCCGCGCACCGACACGCCCGCGCACCAGTTTGCGATCGGTCAGACAGTGCGCATGAAGAGCCGTATCGGCCTCGTCCAGAAGACCGCCGAACTGTTCCAGATCAAGAGCAGGCTGCCGGTCAAGGACGGCTCGCCGCAATACCGCATCCGCAGCGAGCAGGAGACCCATGAGCGGGTCACCACCGAAGACAATCTCGAACCGGCCGACAACCCGGTCGTTGCCAACGACCCGGTTGTCTGAGACCCCAGCAAAGCCAAGTCAGCACGCAACAGGAGCACGATATGTCCAAGGGTCAACAGCGAAGCAACCGCGAAACGCGCAAGCCGAAGAAGGACAAGGTCGTGGCCAAGCCCGCCTCCCCGTTCGGCTCGTCGGTCAAGCAGGCCGAGAGCAGCCTGAAGCCAAAGTCGAAGGGCTGACACAACTGGAGGGCGCCTCAAGCGCCTTCACCGTCGTCCCTGTGCGAGGCGGCGAATTGACTGAACAGGCCCGCGCAACGCTCTGCCACGGAGGCTTCCTTGAACTTCTTCATCGAGTTCTACCGGTCGCGCAACGCGGACGAAGCTACACTCGACAAGGTGTCACTAGAAGCTCCGAACCTGCGTGCCGCCCTGCAGGGCGCCACCGCGCTGTTCCACACACTGGCCATGCCGCAAATCCCCGATCGCCTGCGCATTTCCGACGACAATGGCAGCGAGCTTTACGCCGGCCCGGCTGATGGAGCCTATCCGACGGGAATTTGACCGAACGCCTCGGTTTTTCATTCTCCCCTTGGGGGGCCCGAAGGGCCGGCGAGGCTCCCGCCCCGCCCAAGCGGTGAATTGGCGCGCGGCACCGAGACGGTTGAGGCCGGCCCAACTCATAGGACCGAGCTTCGCTCGGCCACTTTCTCCAACAAAAAGGTGAGAAGGCAAGACACGCCTTGGCTTCTCAGCACGGCCCGTCGTCAACGACGCGGTAGTCCGCAGCCCGAGCCTCGCAAGCGTTGGGGAAGGTACGCATCTCGCCGTGCCGGCGAGCGCACACCGGCGCATATTCGCGGGTGCAGAACGTCTGTTCTTCGCCGCCGCCGCCTCCGTCGCGACACGGACCGTCGCGCACGATGCGATAGCCGGCGCGGTCGGCAAGGCAGGCGTTGGCGAAGGTCTGGCGGTCGCCGCCGCGGCGGGCGCAGACTGGCTCGTACTGCCGGCTGCAATATTGCGGTTCGGGACGTGGCGGACGCGCCCCCGGTCCGTCATCGACGACGACGGTGCAGGCGGCAAGAATTGTCGACAGCAACAGGATGGCAAAACCCTGTCGCGAAAAGATTGCCGCCAGAAATGGCATGTTGATCTCCCACGATCGCGTCCCCGGTTGCCGATCCTCGCCATTACCTTGCCAAATGCAACCCCTGTTTGCAGTCCCCTCAGACGGAAACGGCGTCTCGACCGTGGCTGGCGTCGGCTTGCCCCGCCGCCTCGACATCTGGCCTATTCGTGCCCCGGCTCTGGCCGATGACCCAACCGGCAAGCCAGCCTATGCCGAGCCGATCGATGTTCAGGTCAGTCGATCCATGCGTCGGGATGCGCCAATGCGGCGGCCCGCGGCGCTATCTTGCAACCATCACGTTTCCGTGCGATAAATTCCGTGTTCGGGCATTTGCGACCCGGAGAGCGGAACGTTTTGGACGACCTTTCCCCGATACTGTGAATCTCTGACGGCCCCGTTTTCGGCGGGGGGTTTGACCATGCGCCAATGCATGACTGCCGAAGCAACCACCGGGAACTGCCCTTTGCGCCAGGCGGCGGGCAGGACCACCAAAGACTGAACGGGTGAAGGAGTTTCCCCAATGGCCCAGACCGGCACCGTTAAATTCTTCAACGCGACCAAAGGCTTCGGTTTCATCACGCCCGACGGCGGCGCCAAGGATGTGTTCGTCCATATTTCCGCGATCGAGGCCTCAGGCCTGCGCACGCTCGTCGACGGCCAGAAGGTCACCTTCGACGTCGAGCCGGACCGCATGGGCAAGGGACCCAAGGCCGTCAACCTCCGCGCTGCCTGAGCCATTCGGGCGTCTCTCGGACGCGCGACGGAAGCTCCAACGCCTGAACCTGGCTTGGAGAGGGATCTGAATTTTTGAAAGGCGCGGCGATCTTCGCCGCGCCTTTTTCGTGCCGAAGACGCAGACCAATGCATGTCGCCCAAAAATGGCCGGTTCGGGGAAACGATATGCATGAAAACAAGGACCTGAGGCGCGCCGCGACGCCCTTTGGCCGCCCGCAAAACTTTCTCTTGCCGATGACGCTAAAATAAAGGACAAATTTCCATTCGGGCATTTGCCGGCCCGAGACTGGAATTTATGGGACAAAGGAGCTTCCCATGCCGCAGACCGGCACCGTGAAATTCTTCAACCATGCCAAAGGCTTCGGCTTCATCACGCCCGATGATGGCGCGAAGGATGTTTTCGTCCATATTTCAGCCGTGCAGGCGTCAGGTCTTCCCGGTCTCGAGGATGGGCAGAAAGTGACATTCGACACCGAGCCGGACAAGCGTGGCAAGGGTCCGAAGGCCGTCAACCTGTCGGTCGGCTGAGCCGCCTCGGACCGTCGACGGCAAGCAGTTTCGCCCCGTTGAGAGCGTGTGATCATTGACGCTTTTTTTGAATCAACACATCGAAATCCGTTCAGCCCCTGTTCAGCCACGGTCGCATATTAGTCTTTGGTAAAGCCGGACCGCATCCCCCAAAACTGCACGGGCCGGTATGAAGGAGACCAAGATGAACCGAGTTTTCAAGATCGCCGCCTTGTCCGCAGCCGTGGTCGCCACTACGCTCGTGACCTTGCCCGCGGCTAATGCAGGTGACTGGCGCCACCATCATGGCCATCACGGCAACGGCGATGCCATTGCCGCCGGCGTCCTCGGCCTCGCGGCGGGCGCCCTGATCGGTGGCGCGTTGGCCAACGACCAGCCCCCGCCCTACGCTGACCGCTACTACGATGACGGTTACTACGATCGTGACGTAGTGGTGCGCCCGGCCCCGGTCCGCCGCTATTATGCGGAGCCGAGGGTCGTTTACAATGAAGGCTACGCTGAGCCGTGGACCCGCGGCTGGTACGAGTATTGCTCGGACCGCTACCGCACGTTCAACGCCCGCACCGGCACGTTCACCGGCAGTGACGGCGAACAGCATTTCTGCACGGCAAACTAAACTATAGGGCTTCCCTGCCCCCAAACAAAAAGCGCCGGCCGCGAGGTTGGCGCTTTTTGCTTTCCAGGATCGCGCTTGAATATCGCTCCACCTTAAACCAGAAAAGGATTGGTGCGCCGCTCCTCGCCAAAGCGGCCGCCAGGACCGTGGCCGCAGATGAAGCCGATGTCGTCGCCGAGAGGCAGCAGCTTGTCCTTGATCGAGGCGATAAGCGCCGCATGGTCGCCGCCCGGCAGGTCGGTGCGGCCAACAGAACCGCGAAACAGCACGTCGCCGACATGGGCGAATTTGGCCGCGCGGTTGTAGTACACGACATGGCCGGGCGCGTGGCCGGGGCAGTGCAACACCTCGAACACATGGCCGCCGAACGAGACGGTCTCGCCTTCGGTCAGGAACCGGTCGGGCACGCAGTTGCGCGCACCGGCAATGCCGTAGCGCCTGCCCTGGTTTTCCAGATTGTCGAGCAGCGGCTTGTCGGCCTCATGCGGTCCGACGATCTCGACGCCGAGCGCTTCCTTCAACTCCATGGCGCCGCCGGCATGGTCGATATGGCCGTGTGTTATCCAGATCGCACCGGCTGATATCGCATTGTCCTTCAGCGCTGCCAGCACCTTGTCGATGTCACCGCCTGGATCGACGACGACACCGTGCTTGTCGTCCATGTCGAACAGGATGGTGCAATTCTGCTGGAACGGTGTGACCGGCACGATGCCGGCATTGAGCTGACCCATGATCGTCCTTTCGCTATGCCAGCCGTGATTTAGAGACGCTGGTGAAGGGCGTCCACCCCTCGAAAGGCGAACAGTCAGTAGCTCCAAAACGGAAATGGGCGGCCGAAGCCGCCCATTTGAAAGACCGAATGGCCGCTGCTTACTTCTTCATCGCGCCCATGACCGCGCCGAGAATGCCGGTCAGGATCGCGCCGCCGCCGGCGCCGCCGATGATATTCTGCAGATTCAGCGCGCTGCCGAGACCGCTCGTTGCTGCTGCCGCAGCCGCCGTATCAACCGCGCCGCCGCCAAGCAGGCTGCCGAGGATCGCCGCGCCGCCGACGCCGCCAATGGCTCCACCCAGGATTTTGGGAAGCTGACCCATCGCCGCCGTCTTGAGCGCCGCACCGACCGCCTGACCACCGATGATGCCTGTAATCACCTGCACAATGATCGGAAGAAGCGTGTTCATGTCCATATGATTAGTCCCTCCATAACTGCCAGCCTCCCGGGCCGACAGCATCATGAGACGCCGAATTGGACGAAAGTCAAATGCAAGAATGCTTAAATAGAAGGGGCGGCGCTAAAACTGCCCCTGCTTGCTAAAAAAGCTGTGACTATCGTTATTCTGCAGCGATCGCGTGCTTGGGTTGAACGGCGGCAGAATAGTCATCCATAAGGTTCTTGGCGATTTCACCAACCTCGAATCGGTAAGGTCCGATCTCCGACACCGGCGTTACTTCCGCTGCGGTGCCGGTCAGGAAGCACTGCTGGAAGCCTTCCAACTCTTCCGGCAGGATTGCACGCTCGATCACCTCCAGACCGCGATCCTTGGCCAGCCCAATGACCGTGCGGCGGGTGATGCCGTCAAGGAAGCAGTCGGGCATGGGCGTGTGGATCTTGCCGTCCTCGACGAAGAAGATGTTGGCGCCGGTCGCTTCAGCGACCTGGCCGCGCCAGTCGAGCATCATGGCGTCGGCATAGCCCTTGGCCTCGGCGGCGTGCTTGGACATGGTGCAGATCATGTAGAGGCCGGCGGCCTTCGATTTGGACGGTGCGGTGCGCGGGTCGGGCCGGCGCCATTCCGCCACGTCGAGGCGGATGCCTTTCAGCTTCTGCGCCGGATCGAAATAGCTCGGCCACTGCCAGATGGCGATTGCGCAGTTGATGCGGTTGTTCTGCGCCGAAACGCCCATCTGTTCGCTGCCGCGCCAGGCGATCGGCCGGACATAGGCGTCCTGGAAACCCTGCTTCTTCAAAAGCGTGGTGGAGGCGTCGTTGAGCTCGGCCACCGAATAGGGAATCTTGAAGCCGAGCATGCGCGCCGATTCATGTAGGCGCTCGGTGTGTTCGTTGAGCTTGAATATCTCGCCGCCATAGGCGCGCTCGCCCTCGAAGACGGCGCTGGCGTAATGCAGACCATGGGTCAGCACATGGATCTTGGCGTCACCCCACTGGACGAATTCGCCGTTCATCCAGATGAAGCCTTCCAGTTGATCGAAGGGAACGGATGCCATGGTAACCTCCCGCGGGCGGCAGCCCGCATAGCGTTGTGTCGTTGTGTGTTCTTGTCGCCTATCGAAGGCGGCTTTTTCAGGAGCGTAGGCGGATAATTGCGCTCTGGCAAACTAAGGAAGTTCCGGAAAAGCCGGCTTGGCTTGCCTTTTCGTTCGCAATTCGCCCAAAAGCTTGTCAAAAATTATCATTGCAGGGAAATTACGTCAATAGTACTGACATAATCTCTCTTTCCCACGGAGAAATGATGACGGATCGTAGCCACGCAGCCGGGAAACCGATCAGGACCGCGATGTCAGACGAGGACGGCATCGACTTCGCCATCATCGAATTGCTCTTCTTTGCCTATCGTGACTTCACCTCCGATCCGGATCAGATCCTGGCCGACTACGGCTTCGGCCGTGCCCACCACCGGGTGCTGCATTTCGTCAACCGCAGGCCGGGCCTGACGGTCGCCGAACTGCTCGACGTGCTGAAGATCACCAAGCAGAGTCTGGCTCGCGTGCTCAAGCAATTGATCGACACCGACCATGTCGTGCAGTTGCAAGGTCCACGCGACCGCCGCCAGCGCGAGCTTTATCCGACGGCCAGGGGCCGTGCGTTGGCGTTGGCGCTGGCGCGGCCACAGTCGCGCCGCATCCATGCTGCATTGGAAGATTCCGGAATAACCGAACGGACCTTGGTGGAACGGTTCCTCGAAGCGATGGTCGATCCGGAACTGAGGGCGCAAATCGACCTGGGGTCCGCAAAAATGTCAGGGAAAAACCATGGAGAGCACTGAACGGGTAGATCACGCGGCCGCACCGGACGACGACGCACCGCATTTGCTTGTGGTCGACGACGACACCCGCATCCGAAATCTTCTCAAGCAGTATCTGACCGAAAACGGCTTTCGCGTTACCGTCGCCGGCAATGCCGGCGAAGCCAGGCGCAAACTTGCCGGCCTCGACTTCGACCTTCTGGTGCTAGACGTCATGATGCCCGGCGAGACGGGCGTCGACCTGACCAAGTCGCTGCGCGCCGAAAAGAACGTACCGATCCTGATGCTGACGGCGCTGTCGGAGACCGATAGCCGCATCAGCGGGTTGGAGGCCGGCGCCGACGACTATCTGCCAAAACCTTTCGATCCGCGCGAGCTGATCCTGCGCATCAACAATATCCTGCGCCGCGGCGGCCCGACGACCACGCCGAAGGTCGAGCAGTTGGTTTTCGGCCCCTACACCTTCCAGATCGCCAGGCGCGAATTGAAGCGTGGCGGCGAGGCGCTGAAGCTGACCGACCGCGAGCAGGAGATCCTGGCGATCTTTGCCGCGCGGGCAGGTGAGACCATACCCCGCCACGAGCTTGTCGGCGACGATTCGGAAGTCGGCGAGCGCACCATCGACGTCCAGATCAACCGGCTGCGTCGCAAGATCGAGCGCGATCCGTCCAATCCGGTCTGGCTGCAGACCGTGCGCGGTATTGGGTATCGGCTCAGCGTGGAATAGAATGCCGCCTGCGGCCGGCTGAACGGCCGCGGGCGAGCGAAAAGAGCGAATGGCAACCACGGAACTGGAACAGCCGGGCAATGGCGGCTTGAGCGCACGCGCCACGCGGACGCTGAAGGCCGTGCCGCGCGCTTGGAACCGCTTCTGGCGCCTCGTGTCGCTCTATATGCCAAAGCGGCTCTATGCCCGCTCGCTGATCATCGTCATCGCGCCGATGATCCTGCTGCAATCGGTCGTTGCCTTCGTCTTCATGGAGCGCCATTGGGCAACCGTGACGCAGCGCCTGTCGCAGGCCACCGTACGCGACATCGCCGCAATCATCGACCTGATCGAGACCTATCCGCACGACGCCGACTACACCAATATCATCCGCATCGCCCAGGATCGCATGCAGTTGAAGGTCGACCTGCTGCCGCCCGATCCGTTGCCGCCGCCTGGACCCAAACCTTTCTTCTCTATCCTCGACGATGTTCTCTCGTCCGAAATCACCCGCCAGATCAACCGCCCGTTCTGGATCGACACGGTCGGCAATTCCAACATCGTCGAGGTGCGCGTCCAGCTCGAGAACAAGGTGCTGCGCGTCTTCGTGCGCCGCAGCCAGGCCTACGCCTCGAACACCCACATCTTCCTGATCTGGATGGTCGGCACCTCGCTCGTGCTCCTGACGATCGCCATCCCCTTCCTGCGCAACCAGATCCGGCCGATCCTGATGCTTGCCGAAGCTGCCGAAAGCTTCGGCAAGGGCCGGCCGATGCCGCGCGACTTCCGGCCGCGCGGCGCCGAGGAGGTTCGCCGCGCCGGCTTTGCCTTCATGCAGATGCGCGAGCGCATCGAACGCCAGATCGAGCAACGCACCGCCATGCTGACCGGCGTCAGCCATGATCTGCGAACCATCCTCACTCGTTTCAAGCTGCAGCTGGCGTTGGCCGGCGGCAAGGCCGAGACCAAGGCGGCGCTCGACCAGGACATCGACGACATGCAGTCGATGCTGGAAGGCTATCTCGCCTTTGCCCGTGGCGAAGCTTCGGAAGACGCCGGGCGGTTCGATCTCGAAGCCTATTTCGAGAAGCTCGGCGAGGAAGCCAGGCTGCGCAAGCGCAAGCTGTCGACGACGCTTGCCGGCGACCCCGATGTGCATGTGCGGCCGAACGCCTTCGCCCGATTGATGTCAAACGTCATCGGCAACGCCTTCCGCTATGCCAAGACGGTGGAGGTCAACGCCACCCATGGCCGCGGCTCGCTGCTGGTCACCATCGACGATGACGGCCCAGGCATTCCGGCCGACCGGCGCGAAGAGGTGTTCAAGCCCTTCGTGCGGCTCGACGAGGCGCGCAACCTCGACGCCAGCGGCACCGGGCTCGGCCTGTCGATTGCCCGCGACATCGCTCGCAGCCATGGCGGCGATATCACCCTGGACGACAGCCCGCTCGGCGGCCTGCGCGCCGTCATCAAGGTTCCAGCATAGTCGGCGGAACACGGGCTTCATCCGCCCGTCATGAAACCGTGGTCAAGGACGCCCATGAAGCGCGCGACCTCAGTCGATTCGGCCCTGCCGCCTCACTTCGACCCCGTGCCCGCCCGGGTGCGCTGGAGCGAAGCGAGAGCAGCCGGCTGGTCGCCGTTCAGGCATCGTCTCAAAGCAACCGTCGACCTTTCCTGCAAAGGGCCGCCATGCGCATATTGATGGTCACCGACGCCTGGCGCCCGCAGGTCAATGGCGTCGTCCACACGCTGGAGCGGCTCACCGAGACGCTGAAATCCTTCGATGTCGCGGTGGATTTCCTGACGCCCAACATCTTTCGCACGCTACCCTTGCCGACCTACCCCGACATAAGGCTGGCACTGACCACCCCCGGCCATGTCGCGCGCCTGATCGAAGCCGGCAAGGCGGATCACATCCACATCGTCACCGAGGGTCCGCTGGGCATCATGGCGCGGCGCTATTGCCGCAATGCCGGCCGGCCGTTCACCACCAGCTATCACACGCGCTTTCCCGAATATCTCAGCGCCCGCCTGCCGGTGCCGGAGAGCTGGACCTATCGTTGGCTGCGCGATTTCCACAATTCCGGGCAGGGCACGCTCGTCGCCACCCAGTCGCTCGCCGACGACCTCTCGGCGCGCGGCTTCAACAAGCTGCGGCCGTGGACGCGCGGCGTCGACACCGACCATTTCCGGCCGGACAAGAAGAAGGACCTCGGCTTCCCCGGGCCGGTCTTCCTCTGCGTCGGCCGCGTCGCCATCGAAAAGAACCTGGGTGCATTCCTCGAACTCAATCTGCCCGGCAGCAAGGTGGTCGTCGGTGAGGGTCCGGAGCTTGCCAGGCTGAAGGCGAAATTCCCACAAGCGCATTTCCTGGGCCACCGCCCCAATGACGAACTGGCCGAGATCTATGCCTCGGCCGACGTCTTCGTCTTCCCCAGCCGCACCGACACGTTCGGCAACGTCATCATCGAGGCACTGGCCAGCGGCACCCCAGTCGCCGCCTATCCGGTGACCGGGCCAATCGACATCGTCGGCGACGGTTTTGGCGGCGCGGTGTCGAACGATCTGCGCGAGGCAGCGCTTGCCGCCCTCAGCGTAGATCGCGCGCAAGCACGCGAACGCGCCATGCGCTACAGCTGGAAAGCCTGCGCCGAAATGTTTCTCGACACGGTCGAAGAGGCGCTCGGCACGACGCGGAAGCTGGCGGCCTGACGCAGGCGCAACCGCAATGAATGCTCGGAACCGACGCGAAGGGAACGCAACGGTCTAAAACAATCTGCCGCCATCCGGCACCTTGCGCTCGATGGCGCCGAGCACCACCGCGCCCTCCTCGTCGGGAAAGCCGAGCGTCAGCACTTCCGACATGAAAGGCCCGATCTGGCGCGGCGGAAAATTGACCACCGCGAACACTTGCCGGCCGACCAGCGTCTCCGGCGTATAATATTTGGTGATCTGCGCCGACGACTTCTTGATACCGATGCCGGCGCCGAAATCGATCTTCAGCTTGAATGCCGGCTTGCGCGCCTCGGGGAACGGTTCAGCCTCGACGATCGTGCCGGCGCGGATGTCGACACGATCGAAATCGGCAAAACTGATCTCGGGCTTAAGCGCGCTGCTCGAACTCATCTCTATCTTGTCTGTCTATCGTGGTTCAGGCGTTGCCGTAGGTCTCGAACAGCACGCCGGCCAGCGCGTCCTTGGCCGAGGTCCCCGACCAGACGACGAACTGGAAGGCCTGGAAATAGCATTCGCAGGCTTCCAGCGCAGACGACAGCAAGACTTCGACCTGCTGGCTCGACGGCTCGACCCCGCCGGCCAACAGCAGCGACTGGCGGAACATGATCGCGCCCTCCTGCTCCCAGAGGTCGAAATGACCAAACAGCATCTGTTCGTTGATGAGCGACAAGAGCCGCATCACTTCCAGCGCGCGGGTCTCCGGCACCTTGATGTCGAAGGCGCAGGCCAGGTGCAGCGCCTCGAAATCCTCCATCCATGAGAAGGAAACGTGATAGTCGGTCCAGCTTCCGGCAACCGAAATCGAAATTTCGTCGTCGCCGGCCCGCTCAAAGGACCAGTCGTTGTTGTGGGCCACCTGCTCGATAACATCCACCGGATGGATTTCGCGGGAGAATTCGAGTTCGAGAAGTTCCATGGAATGCTTCCTGTCGTTCTGTACGAGCGCCGCCACACGCTCCGCGGGAGGGCACACACAACGAACAATCTTGTCTAGAACTCGGACGGCCAGGACTTTCTTCGCGCAAAGACCACTTCTCGACACAAAGACCCCGGACCGGACCCCACCGCCCGGCCACATGACCCTGCTCCGAATCATGCAACAAATTCAGTCTATTGATCGGGAGTCGCGTGAACAGCCCAATTTTTCCCACTGCGTCATTCGCATGTGGAAAGCCGCTGTCACAAAGATTCATGCAATGCCGTTAAGCGATTCACGGCAAAGCGCTTTTCAGGATCGGGCTATGTGGAAAAGTTTAACGATTATTTTTTTTCGCGGGGCTTGGCCGCCGCCGCCGGTGCGGCGTCACCGCTCAGTTCGGCAAGCTTGGTCTCGAGCGCCTCGATGCGGGCGGCGAGCCGGCTGTTTTCTTCCCGGGCCTTGGCGGCCATCTCGCGCGCGGCTTCGAACTCTTCGCGCTGCACCACGTCCATTGTGTTGAGAATGCGCTCGGCCTGGCCCTTGAAGGCGGTCTCCACCTCACGGCGCACGCCCTGGGCGGCGCCGGCGGCATCGGTCATCAGCTTGGCGAATTCATCGAGAATGCGGTTCGGTCCGGTAGACATGGCAAATCCTCGCGCTTGCACAAATTGACGTAGTGGCGCTGCGCGTCGAATGCAAGCATGTTGCGCCGCGTTGCGGCATCAAGTCGAGAGCGCCCACCTTGCCTTGACCGTGCCAAAAGCCTGCCGCATGGTCCGCGCGAAAACGCGTTTTGCAACCGAGAGTTCCCCGTTGAACGAATATTTCCTGCTGCCGCTGGCCTCCCTGCCCTTCCCCAACATCAACCCGATCCTCATCCAGATCGGGCCGCTGGCGGTGCATTGGTACGGCGTCGGTTACATCGTCGGCATCCTGTTTGCCTGGTGGTATGCCAAGCGGCTTGCCGCCAGTGCCAAGCTGTGGCCGAACGGCGTCCTGCCGATGAAGCCGGTGGACCTCGACGATTTCATCGTCTGGGCGGCCATCGGCGTCGTGCTGGGCGGCCGCACGGGCTATGTGCTGTTCTATGATCTGCCGCGCTACATTGCGCACCCGCTCGATATCTTCGCGGTCTGGCAAGGCGGCATGTCGTTCCATGGCGGCCTGCTTGGCGTTATCCTCGCCATGACGCTGTTTTCGATCAAGCGCGGCATCCGCACATGGTCATTGTTCGATGTCGTGGCCGCCGGCGTGCCGGTTGGCCTTGGCCTGGTGCGCGTAGCCAACTTCATCAATTCCGAGCTGTGGGGCCGGCCGACGGACGTGCCCTGGGCGTTCGAATTCCCCAATGGCGGGCCGTTTGCCCGTCACCCCAGCCAGCTCTACGAGGCGCTGCTCGAGGGTGTGGTGCTGTTCCTCGTGCTGCGCATCCTCACCCATTGGCGCCTCAAGCTGAAGACGCCGCGCTTCGTCGGCGGCGCCTTCATCTGCGGCTACGGCCTGTCGCGCATCTTCGTCGAGTTCTTCCGCGAGCCCGACCAGCAGCTCGGCTATCTCCTCGGCACCAACTGGCTGACCATGGGCATGATCCTGTCGACGCCGATGGTGCTGGCCGGCATCTGGGCGATGCTGACCGCCAAGCCGGTGGCACAGCCGCAGCCGATATGACCCGGCTGAAGACCCGCATCGTCGACCTGATCGAGGCATTGGGGCCGCTTCCCATCAACGAATACATGGCGCTTTGCCTCTTCGACCCGCAGGACGGTTATTACATGACGCGCGAGCCCTTCGGTGCGGCCGGCGACTTCATCACCGCGCCCGAGATCAGCCAGATGTTCGGCGAACTGGTCGCTGTGTGGGTGTACCAGGCCTGGCTGGCGAGCGGCCGGCCGCTGCCGGCCACCATCGCCGAGATCGGCCCCGGCCGCGGTACGCTGATGAAGGACATGCTGCGAACGCTGTCGCGGCTAGATCCAGAACTCGCCAACGGCGCCACCTTCGCCATGATCGAGACCAGCCCACGCCTGACAGAAGTCCAGCAACGGACGCTTGGCGTCACACCTTTCGCGGTTCGTTGGCACGAAACCATCGAGACGCTGCCGTGGCAGCCGCTGTTCATCGTCGGCAACGAACTGTTCGACGCCGTGCCCGTCCGCCAGTTCGTCCGCGCCGGCGCCGGCTGGCGCGAGCGCATGATTGGTCTGGATGACACCAACGAACTGCGCTTCTTCGCCGGTGCCGGCTCGGTCGACCCGACGCTGCTGCCCGCCGATGCCGACGGTGCACCGCAAGGCGCTATCGTCGAAGTGGCGCCTGCCCGCACGGCACTGATGGCGGCCATCGCAGAGCGCATATCAAGGCATGGCGGTGCCGGCCTGTTCCTCGACTATGGCCATCTCCAGCCGGGCGTCGGCGACACGCTGCAGGCATTGCGCGGCCACAATCGCGAAGATGTGCTGGCAAATCCCGGCGAGGCCGACCTCACTACCCATGTCGATTTCGCCGCCCTTGCCGCAGCCGTTCGAGCGCACGGCCTCGACGCCCATCTGTCGACCCAGGGCGATTTCCTGCTCGGCATGGGGATTCTCGAACGCGCCGGCCGCCTCGGCGCCGATGCCGACCAGGCGACACGCGACAACATAACTGAGGCTGTCGAGCGCCTCGCCGCTCCGCAAAACATGGGCGCACTGTTCAAGGTGCTTTCGGTGCTGCCGCGCGGCGTGGCCGTCCCATTCTCTGCAACAACGACCTTCGCGGCGGATTGACTTTTCACCGCCGCCCCTCCCAATCTCCCGTCCGGCGAAAAGAGACGGTCACACCGCCCAGCCCCGCCTCCTTATCGACGAAGCACCTTCTTCTTGACGAAACCGCCCACACGGACAACAACGCCCGCATGCTGAATCAGACCAAACCGGATCCCGTTCGGTCGCCGCTGCTGGACAAGGCGCAGGCACAAGGCATCCGCCACGGCTATTTTACCCGCATTGGCGGTGTCTCCAGCGGCATCTATCACGGCCTCAACATCGGCACCGGATCGAACGACGATCAGGCCCTGGTGGCCGAGAACCGCGCCCGGGTCGCTGCGTGGATGGGCGTGCCGGCACGCCATCTGTTGACCGCCTGGCAGATCCACTCACCCGATGTCGTCGTCGCCCGGGAACCCTTTGCCGGCGAGCGCCCCAAGGCAGACGCCATCGTCACCGACCGGCCGGGCGTCGCCATCGGCGCCTCGACCGCAGATTGCGGTCCGGTGCTCTTCGCCGATCCGCAGGCACGCATCATCGGCGCCGCACACGCCGGCTGGAAAGGCGCTTTCACAGGCGTGCTTGAAAACACCGTCCTCGCCATGGAAAGCCTCGGTGCTCATCATCAAAACATCGTCGCGGTGCTCGGCCCTTCGATCGGCCCGCAAAATTATGAAGTCGGACCGGAATTCCTTGCCCGCTTTGTTGAAGCCGACGCCGAGAGCATCAGCTATTTCGCTCCTTCCGCCAACGCCGGCCATGCGATGTTCGACCTCAACCGCTACACGGTCGACCGGCTGGCCAAGGCCGGTGTAACAGCCGACGGCCTCGGACGCTGCACCTATGCCGAGGAAGATCTGTTCTACTCCTACCGGCGCGCCACGCACCGCAAAGAGCCCGATTACGGCCGGCAGATTTCGGCAATCGTTTTGGAGAGGGAATAATGGCGCTGCATTTTGAACGATCCGAATTCGACGCGCGGCGCGACCGGCTGATGATCGAGATGGCCGAGAAGAAACTCGACGCCATCCTCCTGTTCGCGCAAGAGAGCATGTACTGGCTGACCGGCTACGATACGTTCGGTTTCTGCTTCTTCCAGTGCCTGGTGGTGAAGGCCGACGGTTCGATGGTGCTTCTGACCCGCTCGGCCGATCTGCGTCAGGCGCGCCAGACCTCGATCATCGACAACATCGTTCTGTGGACCGACCGCGATGGCGCCAATCCGGCGGTCGACCTGCGCAATCTGCTCAACGAACTTGACCTGCTCGGCGCTCGCATTGGCGTCGAATACGACACTCACGGCCTGACCGCCTTCAACGGCCGCCGGCTCGACGAACAGTTGCAGACCTTCGGCCAGATCGCCGATGCATCCGGCATCGTCGGCCGGCTGCGCCTGTTCAAGAGCCCAGCCGAAATCGCGAAGGCCGAGAAGGCCGCCAACCTCTCGGACGACGCGCTCGACGCGGCCTTGCCGCTGATCAAGCAGGGTGGCGACGAAGCCTTGATCCTGGCCGCCATGCAAGGTGCGATCTTCGCCGGCGGCGGCGACTATCCAGCCAACGAGTTCATCATCGGCTCCGGTGTCGACGCCCTGTTGTGCCGCTACAAGGCCGGCCGCCGCAAGCTCACAAAGAACGACCAGCTGACGCTTGAATGGGCTGGCGTCTTCAACCACTACCATGCGCCGATGATGCGCACGGTGCTGACCGGCAAGGTCTCCAAGCGCCATCAGGAGCTGTTCGACGCCGCCCGCGCCGCCCTTCTGGCCGTCGAGAAGGCGATGACGCCGGGCAACAGCTTCGGCGACGTGTTCGACGCCCACGCCCGCACCATGGAGGCGCACGGCCTGACCAAGCACCGGTTGAACGCCTGCGGCTATTCGGTCGGAGCCCGCTTCACGCCCTCCTGGATGGACATGCCGATGTTTTACCAAGGCAATCCCGAGCCGATCGCGCCCAACATGACGCTGTTCGCCCACATGATCATCATGGATTCCGACACCGAGACGGCAATGACGCTTGGCCGCACCTACCTGACCACCGAATCCCAGCCGAAGCCGCTGTCCCGCCATGATCTCGACTTGATCGTACAGTGAATCCATAATGGGAGGCGTTCTTCGCCAAGGAGTTAGAAGGCAAATGAGACGATCGCATGTGACGACCGTGTCATTGCTTGTGGCATTGGCTCTTGGCGCCTGCACCAACGCAAAGGACGTGCTCGAACCCTCTGCCATCACCCCGCCGGCAACGTCGACCCAGACACTGCCCGCCACATCAGGCAACACGGCAGCCGCAGTTCCGGCCCCGGGCGGCCCTGCCACCACCGCGGCGGGCGCTCCTGCAACCACCACACCGGTCACATCAGCCCAAAGCGCCGCCGCCCTGGCGAAGACCCGGCTGCAGATCGCGCCGATTGTCGGCGCGTCGGTCGAGGCCGCGACACCGCTGACGGCGGAACTGCAGACCCGCGCCCGGCAGCGCGGCATTACGCTCGCCGGCAGCGCCGACCAGACCGCGACGCATGTGCTCAAAGGCTATTTCTCGACGATGTCTGAAGGCACCGACACCACCGTCATCTATGTCTGGGACGTCTATGACCCGGCAGGCAATCGCCTGCACCGCATCAACGGTCAGCAGAAGGCGCCTTCGGTTAGTGGCGGCGCCAGCGGGGCCGGTGACAGCTGGAAGGGGGTCTCGCCGGCCACCATGCAGGCAATCGCCGACCAGACCATCGACCAGTTCGCGGCCTGGCTTGGCGGCAAGGCGGGCTGAAATGATTTCTACCGGCGATGGTGCAAGGCTTTCCTAGGATTATCCGGCGGATTCCCGATCTCGGTGCTTGCAATACCGGCGCGGGCCGCTAAAAGCCCGGTTAAAGGGCGCAGGCGAGTCCGTCAGGGCTTTCCATCCTCCACCAGGAACGGTGCATGAAACTCTTCGCGGGCAATTCCAACAGGGTGCTGGCCGAAGCGGTCGCCCGGTACCTCAACGTCCCGCTGGGCAAGGCCACTGTCAGGCGCTTCGCCGACCAGGAAATCTTCGTCGAAATCCAGGAAAATGTGCGCGGCGAGGATGTCTTCATCCTGCAGTCGACCTCGTTCCCGACCAACGATCACCTGATGGAACTGCTCATCATGATCGATGCCTTCATGCGCTCATCGGCCAAGCGCATCACGGCGGTGATCCCCTATTTCGGCTACGCCAGGCAGGATCGCCGCGCCTCCGGCCGCACGCCGATCTCGGCCAAGCTGGTCGCCAACATGATCACCCGCGCCGGCGTCGACCGTGTTCTGACGCTCGACCTGCACGCCGGCCAGATCCAGGGCTTCTTCGACATCCCGACCGACAATCTGTTCTCGGTGCCGGTGATGGCCCGCGACGTGAAGGCCAAATACAAGCAGCTCGGCAACGTCGTGGTGGTGTCGCCCGACATCGGCGGCGTCGTGCGGGCGCGCGCGCTGGCCAAGCGCTTCGACGCGCAACTCGCCATCGTCGACAAGCGCCGCGAGCGACCCGGTGAATCGGAAGTGATGAACATCATCGGCGCGGTTGCCGGCAAGGATTGCCTGCTGATCGACGACATCGTCGATTCCGGCGGCACGCTGTGCAACGCCGCCGATGCGCTGCTGGCCAACGGCGCCACCAGCGTCACCGCCTATATCACCCACGGCGTGCTGTCGGGCGGCGCGGTTGCCCGCATCAGCGGCTCGAAACTGCAGGAACTGGTGATCACCGATTCCATCCAGCCGACCCAAGGCGTGCTCGATGCTCCCAACATCCGCGTCATCTCTATCGCCGACCTGATGGGCGAAGCCATTTCGCGCACGGCGACCGAGGAATCGGTGTCCAGCCTCTTCGACTAAGACCGATACCTGACCTTACGGCGCAGGACTCTCCAGTCGAACCGGGCCAATCAGGCGACGAGCGACTTCGAGCTTTCGCGTGCGCCGCGCATATAGCCGCGCGGCGACGCGCCCAGCATGCGTTTGAACATGGTGATGAAGGCCGGCACGCTGTCATAGCCAAGATCGAGCGCCACCCTGGTGATCGGTTCGCCATCGGCCAGCCGCGGCAGCGCCGCGAACAGGCAGGCTTGCTGGCGCCATGTCGACAGCGACAGGCCGGTCTGGCGCTGGAAGGCGCGGGTGAAGGAGCGGCGGCTCATGCCGGCGGCATCGGCCCACTCGTCGATCGTCGCGTGCGGCGAAGGTGCGGCGACGAAGCGCCGACAGAGTGCCGAGAGCCTGGGATCGGACGGGAACGGCAGACCGAGCGGCCGTTCCGGCAGGGTCGGGATTTCGTGCAGCAGCAGATTCATGATCAGCCCGCCGCGCCCTTCCAACTCGCCGCCCTGTGGCAGCTTTTCCGATTCCACGATCAGGCTGTGCATCAGGTCGGTGACGCCGACGACGCGCAATCCGTCCGGCAGCCCGGGGATCGCCTGCGGCATGACATAGACCGAACGCATCGACACATCGCCCAGCATCTCCACGGAATGCTCGGTGCCGGCGGGAATCCACATCGCATGGTCGGGCGGCACCATCCAGCGACCGTAGCGCGTGGTCACCAGCACGACGCCTACCAGCGCATGAAGCAACTGACTGCGGCTGTGGCGGTGCAGCGGCACACGATAGCCGTCAGGATATTCGGTCGGCAGCGCCACCGCCGGCCCGGCCACTTGCTCCAGCCACTGCCAGCGGCGCTCGTGCAACTGCTCGAGATCGGCACTGCCGGCGTGGAAGACTTCTTTGCCGTAAGGCATCTTGTATGGCCCACTTGCGAAACTATTGGACCAAACCACGAAAGAAGTCACCCTGCAAGCAGCTTATAAGGCAACCGTTCCTTAGGCGGCCTTCAGCAGCGTCCGCCAGTTTGCCCTGCGGGCGTGCCGCCAAAAAGACCACGGAGCCTACCTTGACCGACACGACAGCCGCCAGCGTCGCCCCACCGACCGCCAATCACGCATCAGCCCAGGCGACGGCCTTCACCGTCATCCTGGCGGTGAGCTTCTGCCATTGCATCAACGACATCATGCAGTCGCTGCTATCGGCCATCTATCCCTTGCTGAAAGAGAATTACGGCCTCGATTTCTGGCAAATCGGCCTCCTGACCTTCACCTTCCAGGTGACCGCATCGCTGCTGCAGCCGGTGATCGGCATGATCACCGACAAGCGGCCGATGCCCTATTCGCTGCCCTACGGCATGGCGTCTTCGCTGATGGGCCTGATCGTGCTCGCCTATGCCGGGCACTATTCGCTGCTCCTGGTCGGCGCCTCGCTGATCGGCATCGGCTCGGCGATCTTCCATCCGGAATCCTCGCGCATCGCCCGCTTCGCCTCTGGCGGCCGCTTCGGTCTGGCGCAGTCGCTATTCCAGGTAGGCGGCAATTTCGGCCAATCCATGGGGCCGCTGCTGGCTGCCTTCATCGTCGTGCCCTTCGGCCAGACCAGCATCTCCTGGTTCGCTGTCGGCTCGCTGATCGGGATCATCGTTTTGTGGCGGGTCGGCGGCTGGTACAGCCGGCTGCGCGCCGCACAGGGCAATCGCAAGACGGCAAGCTTCGTCTCGCCCTTCCCGCGCCGCAAGGTGATGTGGGCACTGGCGGTGCTGACGCTGCTGGTGCTGACCAAGAACGCCTACATCGCCAGCCTCGCCAGCTACTACACCTTCTATTCGATCCATAAGTTCGGCGTTTCGGTGCAGATGTCGCAAGTCATGCTGTTCCTGTTCCTCGGCGCCTCGGCGCTAGGCATCCTGCTTGGCGGCCCGTTCGGCGACCGCTATGGACAAAAGGCCATGATCTGGTTCTCCATCGTCGGCGTGCTGCCCTTCACGCTCGCCCTGCCCTACGCCAACCTGGAATGGACGATGGTGCTGACGGTGGTGATCGGCCTGATCCTGTCATCAGCCTTCTCCAACATCGTCGTTTTCGCCCAGGAACTGGTGCCGGGACGTGTCGGCATGATCGCCGGCATCTTCTTCGGCTTCGCCTTTGGCATGGGCGGCATCGCGGCTGCCGTGCTCGGCGTGGTCGCCGACATGAAGGGCATCGATTATGTCTTCCAGGTCTGCTCGTACCTGCCGCTGCTTGGGCTGCTGACCGTGTTCCTTCCGAATATGAAGGAAGCCAGGAAGGTTCAGGCGGTCGCTGCAAGCCGGTAAGGCCGGGCGATATAGGCACCCGCCCGATGGCGGGTGCCTGCTGGAAAATATCCTAGCTAGGCCTTGAAGAAGGCCAGCAGGTCGGCGTTGATGACGTCGGCATGGGTCGTGGCCATGCCGTGTGGGAAGCCCTTGTAGACCTTGAGCTCGCCTTTCTTGACCAGCTTGATCGTCAACAGCGCCGAGTCGGCTATTGGGACGATCTGGTCGTCGTCACCGTGCATGACCAGAACCGGCACGTCGATCTTCTTCAGGTCTTCGGTGAAGTCGGTCTCCGAGAAGGCCTTGATGCAATCATAATGCGCCTTGGTACCGCCCATCATGCCCTGGCGCCACCAATTGTCGATGATCCCCTGCGAGATTTCCGCGCCCGGACGGTTGAAGCCGTAGAACGGACCTGCCGGGACATCGCGGAAGAACTGGGCGCGGTTGGCCGCCTGGGCGGAGCGGAAGCCGTCGAAGACCTCGATCGGCAGGCCGCCGGGATTGGCCGCGGTCTTGAGCATGATCGGCGGCACCGCGCCGATCAGCACCGCCTTGGCGACACGGCCGCCCGAGCCGTATTGAGCGACATAGCGCGCCACCTCACCGCCACCGGTCGAATGGCCGACATGGATGGCGTCCTTGAGATCCTGATGGGCGGCGAGTTCCGCGACATCGGCGGCGTACGTATCCATCTCGTTGCCGACGTCCGTCTGGGTCGAGCGGCCGTGCCCGCGCCGATCATGGGCAACGACCCTGTAGCCTTGTGACAGGAAGAACAGCATCTGGGCGTCCCAGTCATCGCTGCTCAATGGCCAGCCATGATGGAAGACGATCGGCTGACCGGTCCCCCAGTCCTTGTAGTAAATTTGCGTTCCGTCCTTGGTGGTGATCGTGCCGCTGCCGGAGCTGGGCTTGGATTGCGAGGTCATCTCAATCTCCGTTCTGTTGACTTCGCGATAAACGATATCGCGATAACTATCGCTATCGCAGTTCGAAAACCTTGTCCATAAAAATATATATCGCGATATCGTTTTTCGTGGTATAGAACCGACTGCCGTACCGGCAGAAGGAAATGCGCCGTGCCTCTCCCGTTGGACAATCAACTCTGTTTCACGCTCTATGCCACCAGCATGGCGATCAATCGCACCTATAAGCCGATGCTGGACCAGATGGGCATCACCTATCCGCAATATCTGGTTCTGAACGCGCTTGGAGAGACCGATGGCATGTCGGTTGGCACGGTTGCGCGGCGGCTTGCCCTTGAATCGAGCACCGTCACGCCACTGGTGAAGCGGATGGAGCAGGCTGGACTGGTGACCCGCCAGCGCAGCCAGACCGACGAGCGCCAGGTGCAGGTCGATCTGACCGCCGCCGGTCGCACACTGCTTGTCCAGTGCAACTGCCTCAACGAGACCTTGATCGAGCGCTCAGGCATGACTCTGGCACAGCTTGATGCGCTGAACCGGCAGATCAGGGCACTGCGCGCCGCGTTGAGCGGCGAACACTAAGCCACACCCCTTGCGTGCCCGCCTGGCTTTGCCATTGGTCGATAGCAATCGGCGCGGCCCTTGAGCCATAGCGGCCAAGGGCAGCTAAGCCAAACCTCGGAGAGCAGGCGCAATCATGCCGATTTAAGCACGGTGAATGGGCGTTTGCGGATGGCCCGCTTTGGCTGGTAACTGACGGCGGGAGCGGGACGGCCGACATGAAAGCCTTGGACCTTGTCTATGCCGAATTCGCGCATGAGGGCCATCTGTTCGTCGGTTTCCACCCCTTCGACCAGGATTTTGTGGCCGCGATTCCGCACCAGGGTGATAATGTCCTGGAGCATTGCCTTGCCGTTCGGGGCGCTGCAATCGTGCAGGAACGAGCGATCGATCTTTACCGTATCGAAATCGATCAGGCGGAGCCACGAAAGGCCCGCGAAGCCCGTCCCGAAGTCGTCAAGCCATATCTTGATCCCCAGCAGCTTCAGGTCGCTGATGCACCGAAGAATGTCCGAATGCATCTCCATCTCCAGCCCTTCGGTGATCTCGAAGGCCAGCCTGCTTCCGGAGACGCCGGTCTCGCCCAGAATGGTCGCTACCGACGTTGCAAAGCCAGGTGTCTTGAGCTGGATCGGAGAGACGTTGACACTAACGACGCGGACGTAATCGTCCGCCAGGAGCTCGGCGCACACCGTTCTTATTGCCCAGCGCCCGAGTTCCAGGATTGCGCCGGTTCGTTCCGCGACGGGAATGAACAGGCTCGGCGGAACCGACGTGCCGTCCAGCATTTTGAGGCGCATCAGAGCCTCTACGGCTTCAACTCGGTCCGTTTTGACATCCTGGATAGGCTGGTAAACGAGTGACACGAGGTTCTGGCCGATAGCGATCTTCAGCAAAGCCGCAATGTTCTCGCTCTCGTCGCTGCTCTGGGGATCGGAGGGGTCGAACAGGCGAGCACAGTTTCGGCCACCGGCTTTTGCCAGATAGAGTGCGCGATCAGCCTCGTGGATGATCTTCTCCAGCTTGGCGCCAGTCTGCGTTCTGGTGAACGCAGCGCCAACGCTCACGGTCACGATCGAGACGCCGTCTCGCCGCAGCTCGTGGATGAGCGCCAGGTTCTCCACCGTGCTGCAAATGGCTTCCGCGATCTCCAGGATCTGCTCTTTGTTCTCCACGCGAGCCAGGATAATGAACTCTTCACCGCCGTAGCGGCCGATGGAGCCATTGTACCGCCTGATCATTTCGCTAAGAGCATTGGCGACATGGATCAGGCAGCGGTCGCCTTCCTGATGGCCGTAACAATCATTGAACTTCTTGAAGAAGTCCACGTCGATGAGGATCGCCCCAAAACTGGTGCCAACCTTTTGCCAGTCGTTCCAGTAGTCCCTTAGCTTCTCGTCGATCGCCCGCCGGTTCTCCAGGCCTGTAAGCGGATCGGTCCGCGACAGTCTCAGCAGGGCCTTACCGCGTTCGGTCGCCTCGTTGTGCTGGATCTTCGCTTCCAGGGCGTTCAGGAAGACGTTGTAGCGCTCTTCATTCAGTTTCCAGTTGACATATGAGGTAAACGTGAAGCAAGAGATATAGAAAGTTCCGAATACCATCTTGTATATTAGCGTCGAAGGCACGAAATAATTTACCACGTACAGTATACACAATATTATTGTGGAAGTTACTATCGAAAGTTTGAAATTGAACGTGAAGAAAAGATTGGCGCTCATCATGAAGATGGTGCCGAAGACCATATAGTAAGAGACGCTTTCTTTGTCCGCACCAAAAACTGCAGGGCACAGCCAACCGACATAGCCAAAGATGATGGCTCCGGCGCAAGTGACGTCAAGCCATTCCGTTGCTACCTCCCGGCGAAGCTGCGCTTCCAGGATCAAAAGCGCAGTCAATCCGACCGCGAAGCGCGCAGTGATCGTGTATGCAGCCACATCTGGGATCAGCAGCAGATCCGTTGCAGAAAACAAGAGATAGATGACAACGGCCATCCAAAGCCCTGGCCGGGCTTCCCCTCTTCGCGTCGCATGAGCTTCCGTACGGTAGAGGGCGCGGAGCTCGTCGGTCCCCAGTTCATAGCGCGGTTCGTACGGCTCCGCATGAACAGTATCGGCCAATGCGGATGACGCGTGATCGTTCATCACAGCAAACCCCGTTTGAAGGGGATTTTCGGCTCCGAACTCATTTCTAGTTTCTGCCCTCACGCAGGCCGACTCCCTGGACGCGACAGCGATTGCGACGCCACGCGTACAAATGCAATCGCGCAGGACAAGTTTCCGTTAACTCGAAACCCGAATCCGGCCCGGAAGAAGTGCAATGATTAAAGATGGTTAGCGGGAAATTAATCATAACGCTAAAATGCGCCCGGCCCATCATTGGCAAATGGAGCATTCTACGCAATAAGTTAACTGACTGTTAACTATGGAGCGTTGGTGTGCAAACCGTTCTTGATGGAAAAAGCCTGATTACTGCCGAGATGCTCGCCGGAAGTCTGCCTCGGGGAAGACCCGAGGATCACGGCGAAGTCTTCGAAACCGCTCGTGCAGAGCTTGCACTCATTCTCCATGCGACCCATCAGCAAATCGAACAAGGAAAGGACCCCGCCGAGGTCATTCGTAGTCTGATGTCGCACCTCAACGCGACACGTGCCAAAGTTCATCCCGACGTTTGGCAAGCATTGATACCGGTGGTGCAGAACCATCCGGTCCTGGAGTATTTTCTCGAGGATCCGCTTACGCGGTGGTCTTTCAGCAAGCCCAGAGGTTATGCTGGTGATGCGGAGTTGCTCGACTACATCTATTGTGATCCGCACGTGGCCGAGAGCGTGGCAAACGCCTCGGAGATCGGCAAGGCGCTCTATACCCATACCCAGGACGTCCCGTCTTGCGTCGCTGCACGGGAACGACGTGACCTATTGACCCGCTATGTCGATGAGATCGCGGCCAAGAACGGACCGGAAACCGAGATCCTGGCGATCGCGGCCGGGCATTTGCGGGAGGCCAATCGCTCGGTCGCCCTGGCGGAAGGACGTCTCAAGCGTTGGGTTGCGCTCGACCAGGATCCACAGAGCGTTGGGTTGATCGCACGTGACTTCCAGGGCACCGCGATCGAGGCGGTCGACGGGTCGGTGCGGACCGTGCTCACGAGGGGCCACAGGCTGGGCAAGTTCGACTTCATCTACGCCTCCGGCCTTTACGACTACCTCCAGCACAACGTCGCCGTAAAACTCACGAAGACCTGCCTGCAGATGTTGAAGCCGAACGGGACATTTCTCTTCGCGAACTACGCCGAGGACAATCCTGACGCCGGCTACCGGGAGACCTTCATGGACTGGGTGTTGCTGCTGCGATCGGAGGTCGACATGTGGAACATCGTCAATGCCAGCGTCGACCGCAACGCCGTCAACGCGCAGGTGTTCTTTGGCGAGAACCGCAACGTGCTCTATGCCGTCATCGAAAAGCGGGGATAATCACCGCCCCGAACTGCGCGCCGGCGGACGTGCCTTCGGCTGACGTGCCTTTGGCTTGCACCTCCGGCCGCCTTCCGCTATAGAGCCGCCACCCGCGTAGACACCCTTGGAGGCAACGCGGCGGAAGGCCGCCTTCCCGCACGATCCCGAAAAGTGGATTCCGGTTTTCGGACCAGATCATGCATGGGTATGTCGGCTTTCGACGTTTACAGTCAGGCAGGTTGCCAACCGTAAGCGCTCCAGAACAAACCGAAAGGAAATGCCATGAGCCACGACACTTACGAGCTCAAGGCCGAAGCACGCGAACAGGTCGGTAAGGGGTCCGCCCGTGCAGTTCGCCGCAACGGTAAAGTGCCTGCAGTAATCTATGGTGACAAGCAGCCTCCCCTGGCTATCGCACTCACCTACAAGGACATCTACTACAAGATCCATGGCGGCGGGTTTTTGACCACGATCGCCACGATCGATGTCGACGGCAAGAAGATCCAGGTCCTGCCGAAGGACTTCCAGCTCGACCCGGTCAAGGATTTCCCTGTCCATGTCGACTTCCTGCGCATCGGCAAGGACACCCAGGTCAATGTCGACGTGCCTGTCCATTTCATCAATGAGGACAGGTCGCCCGGCATCAAGCGCGGCGGCGTGCTCAACATCGTGCGTCACGAAGTCGAGTTCCACTGCCCGGCCAATGCGATCCCGGAATTCATCACCATCGATCTCACCGGCGCCAACATTGGCGACTCGATCCACATCTCGTCGGTCAAGCTGCCGGCTGGTGTGAAGCCCGTGATCTCCGACCGCGACTTCACCATCGCGACCATTGCCGGTTCGTCGGCGATGAAGCCGGAGGCGGAAGAGACGACTGAAGTGGCTGCACCCGAAGCGGCTCCCGCCGCCGAAGAGAAGTAACTCTTTCCCGCTCGGAGCAGACGATGCTTGTCTTTGCAGGCCTCGGCAATCCGGGCGCGAAATATGCCAACAACCGCCACAATGTCGGTTTCATGGCGGCGGACGCAATCGCCCGCCGCCATTCCTTTTCGCCCTGGTCGAAGAAATTCCAGGGCCTGATTTCAGAAGGCACGCTCGGCGGCGAAAAGATCGTCCTGATCAAGCCGCAGACCTTCATGAACCTGTCCGGCCAGTCGGTCGGCGAAGCGCTGCGCTTCTACAAGCTCGAGCTGTCCGCACTCACCGTCTTCTATGACGAGATCGATCTTGCCGAAGGCAAGCTGCGCATCAAGACCGGCGGCGGCGCCGGCGGCCATAACGGCATCCGCTCGATCGACGGCCATGTCGGCAACGCCTACCGCCGCGTGCGCATCGGCGTCGGTCACCCCGGCGTCAAGGAAATGGTCCAGCACCATGTGCTCGGCGATTTCGACAAGGTCGACCGCGAATGGCTCGAACCGCTGCTCGACGCAATCGCCGAGAACGCCGCCATGATCGCCAAGGGCGACGACTCCGGCTTCATGAACAAGGTCAGCCTCGCCGTCCAGGGCAAGGCCGGCGCGGAACCAGAAAAGCCGGCGCGGAAGCAGCAGGACTCCAAACACCAGAGCCACATTCGCCAGGCACGCCCGCAACAGGCCCCCGCCAAACTGCCTGAGACCGGCCCGATGGCCGCCATGCTGAAGAAGCTGTTCGGCGGCAAGGACTGAGCGGGATCGGCGCCACAGGGCTTGACGTTGATCACCCCTATCGCCCATAGCCCTGATCAAATTTCTATTTCCCTATAGGACCGGACAAAAAATGGGTTTCAAATGCGGCATCGTTGGCTTGCCCAACGTCGGCAAGTCGACGCTTTTCAACGCGTTGACCAGGACGGCGGCGGCGCAGGCCGCCAACTATCCGTTCTGCACCATCGAACCGAACACCGGCGAGGTAGCGGTGCCCGATCCGCGCCTGCAGAAGATCGCCGCCATCGGCAAGTCGAAGGAGATCATACCGACCCGCATCTCCTTCGTCGACATTGCCGGCCTGGTGCGCGGCGCCTCGAAGGGCGAAGGGCTGGGCAACCAGTTCCTCGCCAACATCCGCGAGGTCGACGCCATCGTGCATGTGCTACGCTGCTTCGAAGATGACGACATCACCCATGTCGAAGGCCGCATCGATCCTGTCGCCGACGCCGAGACAGTCGAGACCGAGCTGATGCTCGCCGACCTCGACAGTCTCGAGCGTCGCATCGTGCAGATCCGCAAGCGCGCCGGCAGCAAAGACAAGGAATCGACCACCGTGCTGCCGATGATGGAGGCAGCGCTCGAACTGCTGCAAGCCGGCAAGCCGACCCGCATCCTGCTTAAGGGCATCTCGGCGGAAGACCTGCGCATCCTGCAGGGGCTGAACCTTCTGACCTCGCACCCCGTGCTCTACGTCTGCAATGTCGCCGAGGCAGATGCCGCCACCGGCAACGAGCACACCAGCGCCGTGGAAAAGATGGCTGCCGCGCAGGGCGCCGGCACCGTGGTGATCTCGGCGGCGATCGAGGCGGAAGTCGCCCAGCTCTCCGACGAGGAAGAGATGGAATTTCTGTCCTCGCTGGGCCTCGACGAACCCGGCCTGAACAAGGTCATCCGCGCCGGCTACGATCTGTTGCATCTGATCACCTATTTCACCGTCGGGCCGAAGGAGACGCGCGCCTGGACCATCCACAAGGGCGACAAGGCCCCTCAGGCGGCCGGTGTCATCCACACCGATTTCGAGCGCGGCTTCATCCGCGCCCAGACCATCGCCTACAATGATTTCATCACGCTTGGCGGCGAAGTGGCGGCCAAGGAAGCCGGCAAGGCGCGTGACGAAGGCAAGGAATACGTGGTCCAGGACGGCGACATCCTGCTGTTCAAGTTCAACACCTGACGCCTCAAGCGGCCGGTATCCAAAACATCCCGGCGAGCTTTTTTCTCGACGAGTTCTTCCGAGCGGCCGACGCCCATCCGCCGGGCAGCCGCTTGTCTTGATTTTGTCATGCCACAGGTCTAAGCGGCAGGCGCGAGGTCGGCGCTGGCGCCGAGAACCGTGCAATCCGACACGACGCGTCAATCCGAACGCACCCTTTAATCCAGCAAGGGAGACCCGGCGATGATCAAGGCCTTCGTCGTGGACAATGACCGCCTGCGCGCCGTCGATGAACTCTTGGCAAACAGCGACAATGTCGTCTGGGCCGATCTGCTTAACCCGACCAAGGAAGAGGAAGCGGCGATCGAGGCGTGGCTCGGCGTCGCCATTCCGACGCGCGAGGAGATGGAGGAGATCGAGATTTCGAGCCGCCTCTATGTCGAGGATGGCGCCTACTTCATGACCGCCACCCTGCCCGCCCAGACCGAAATCGACGATCCCCTGATGTCGCCTGTCACCTTCGTGCTGGCCGGCACCAGGCTGATCACCGTGCGCTACCACGAACCGAAGGCCTTCAAGACCTTTCCGCAGCGCGCCGAGAAGGTGGCGACCGGCTGCACCAGCGGCGACACCATCCTGATCGGGCTGCTGGAGGCGATCGTCGACCGTCTCGCCGATATTCTGGAACGCGCCGGCCGCGACATCGAAGTAATCTCGCGCGACATCTTCGAGGCGCGGTCGACCAAGGTCTCCAAGCGCAACCGCGACTTCCAGGAGCTTTTGAAAGCGATCGGCCGCAAGGAGGACATCGCCTCCTCGATCCGCGACAGCCTGATCTCGCTGCAGCGCCTGGCCGGCTTTTTCGCCCATGCCTCGACCCGCACCAAGATGAGCAAGGACACCAAGGCGCGCATCAAGACGCTGTCCCGCGACGTGCTGTCGCTCGCCGACCACGCCACCTTCCTGTCGCAGAAGATTTCCTTCCTGCTCGACGCGACGCTTGGCATGATCTCGATCGAGCAGAACGCCATCATCAAGATCTTCTCGGTTGCCGCCGTCATCTTCCTGCCGCCGACGCTGGTCGCCTCGATCTACGGCATGAACTTCGACGTCATCCCCGAGCTGAAGTGGGAACTGGGCTACCCCTTCGCCATTGCCATGATGGTGCTGTCGGCGATCCTGCCGTTCTGGTATTTCCGTCGCCGCGGCTGGCTCTGATCCGCTTGTCAAAGGCCGTGCAGCCAGGTTCTGGCGTTATAGAAATCTCTTGACCAAATGGGCCGCGGCCTGCATCCGGAAACCTGGATCCGTAGGGATCGCAGGTTCGTGAGCCGGATTTCAGACCATGACTGCAAAACCAAAAACCTGGGCCTATGAGGATTTCGTCGAGGGCGCATCGCTCGATCTTGGCTCGAAGCTGGTGAGCGCCGCCGAGATCGTCGAATTCGCTGGAGAATTCGACCCGCAGCCGATGCATCTCGACGAGGAAGCCGGCAAGGCCAGCATTCTGCGCGGGCTGGCCGCCTCGGGCTGGCACACCTGCGCCATGTTCATGCGCATGCTGTGCGATGCGTTCCTGCTGGACTCCACCTGCCAGGGCGCACCCGGTGTCGACCATGTCAAATGGAAGAAGCCGGTCCTGGCCGGCGACCAGCTCACCGGCACCCTAGTGGTTGTTGCCAAGCGCCTGTCGAAATCGAAGCCGCAACTCGGCTTCGTGACAATGCGCAGCGAGCTGTTCAACCAGCGTGGCGAAAGCGTCTTCGAGCTTGAGAATTCCGCCATGTTCCTCACGCGCGATGCCACGGGGAACCAAGCATGACACTGGACGATTTCTTCCGCATCGGCACCACCGTGACGCTCGGCTCGCACACATTCGAGCCTGAGGCGATCAAGGCGTTCGCACGCAAATACGACCCACAAATCTTCCATGTCGACGAGGACGCAGCCAAGAAGAGCGTGCTCGGCGGGCTCTGCGCATCCGGCTGGCACACGGCGGCAACCTGGATGAAACTCAATCTCGAAAACCGCATGGATGCCGAGATCGCGGCGTGGAGCGGCCCCGGTCCGGTGCCGGAATTTGGCCCCTCGCCCGGTTTCAAGAACCTGAAATGGCTGAAGCCGGTCTATGCCGGGCAAACCATCACTTTCACGCGCACGGCGCTGTCGCACCGCCCGATCGCCTCACGCCCCGGCTGGCGGCTGCTGGCCCTGCGATGTGAGGCTTTTGAGTCGACCGGCGACATGGTGCTGGAGTTCGAGAGCGCGGTGCTGGTGAAGACGGGTGAGTAGCCGGTTCGGCGAATTCATCGTGCCAGCGGCACGATGAAAGGCCAACGAATGCTGCGAAGCAGCGGGGACCGCCCGGGCGGTCGTGATCAATCGCTTTTCAAACCCCTTCAAACCCAATCAGCGTCCGCACCGGCACGCCGAGCGCTTCGAGCTTGGCGCGGCCGCCCAGGTCCGGCAGGTCGATGACGAAGCAGGCCGCGAGGATATCCGCACCGATCTGGCGCAGCAGCTTGACCGCCGCCTCAGCGGTGCCGCCGGTGGCGATCAGATCGTCGACCAGGATCACCTTCTCGCCGGGCGAAACGCCGTCCTTGTGCATCTCCATCTCGTCCAGCCCGTATTCCAGGCTGTAGGCGACGCGCACCGTCTCGAAGGGTAGCTTACCCTTCTTGCGGATCGGTACGAAACCCGCCGAGAGCTGATGGGCGACGGCGCCGCCGAGGATGAAGCCGCGCGCCTCGATGCCGGCGATCTTGTCGACCTTCTGGCCGGCATAAGGATGCACCAGCTCGTCGATGGCGCGGCGGAAGGCGCGCGCATTGCTGAGCAGCGTGGTGATGTCGCGAAACAGGATGCCGGGCTTGGGATAGTCCGGAATGGTGCGGATCGCGGCAAGCAGCGTGTCTTCTAGTGAGGATTTCATGTGTCGAGATTACCTGAAACGGAGGTTGTTGCGCGACAATTGTTCGATCGAACTGCAGCCCATCAGCTTCATGCCGCGTTCGATCTCGGCCCGCATCAGTTCAAGCGCCCGTTCGACGCCGGGCTGGCCGGCCGCTGCCAACGGGAACAGATAATAGCGGCCGACGCCGACGGCCTTGGCGCCGAGCGACAGCGCCTTCAGCACATGCGTGCCGCGCTGCACACCGCCATCCATGATGACGTCGATCCTGTCTCCGACCGCATCGACGATCTCGGCAAGCTGGTCGAACGCCGCCCGCGAGCCATCCAGCTGCCGGCCGCCATGGTTCGACAGCACAATTCCGCTGCAGCCGATGTCCACGGCACGCCTGGCATCCTCAACCGACATGACGCCCTTAAGGCAGAACGGACCCGACCACAGCTTGACCATCTCGGCGACGTCGTCCCATGTCATCGACGGGTCGAGCATCTCGGTGAAGTAGCGGCTGATCGACATCGTGCCGCCACCCATGTCGGCATGCTCGTCGAGTTGCGGCAGCTTGAACCCCTCATGGGTGAAATAGTTGATCGCCCAGGCCGGCTTGAGCGCGAACTGCAGCATCCCGGCCAGATTGAGCTTGAAGGGAATGGCGAAGCCGGTGCGTTTGTCGCGCTCGCGATTTCCCCCGGTGATGCTGTCGACGGTCAGCATCATCACCTCGACGCCAACCCCCTTTGCCCGCTGCATCATCGCCCGATTGAGTGCGCGATCTCTATGGAAATAGAACTGATAGACCTGCGGGCTGCTGCTGATCCGGCGCGCTTCTTCAAGGCTGACGGTGCCAAGCGAGGAGACCCCGAACATCGTGCCATATTTGGCGGCGGCCTTGGCGACCGCGCGCTCGCCCTGATGGTGGAACAGCCGCTGCAAGGCGGTCGGCGAGCAATAGAACGGCATCGCCAGCTTCTGGCCCATGACCGTCACCGACATGTCAATCTCGCTCACCCCGCGCAAGACATTGGGAACCAGGTCGCAGGTGTCAAAGCTTTCAGTGTTGCGGCGGTAAGTGACCTCATCGTCCGCCGCGCCGTCGATGTAGTTGAAGATCGGCCCCGGCAGCCGCTGCTGCGCCATGCGGCGGAAATCGGAAAAGTTGTGACAGTCGCTGAGCCGCATCATCGAAATCCAAACACCATGCCGTCGACAATTCTTTTTTCAAAGATGCTGTGTGGCATACCACAGGGCGCCGTGCCAACGGACCTGTGCGACAAGAACGCACCTGACCACCAGATCGCCAACCCCCGTTCAGCAAAAAGGGCGCCCCTCGGCGCCCTTTTGTGATCAATTGGCTGTGTCGCTTAATGCGCCACGCCTTCCCACACCTTGCGCTTGGTGAGATAGACCAGCGCACCGAACAGCAACAGGAACACCAGAACGCGGAAGCCGGTCTTCTTACGGTCTTCCATGTGCGGCTCGGCCGCCCACATCAGGAAGGCCGCAACGTCGCGGGAATACTGGTCGACGGTCTGTGGCGAGCCGTCGTCATAAGTCACCTGACCATCGGACAACGGCTTTGGCATTTTCAGCGACACGCTGGACATGAAGTACGGATTGTAGTGGGTGCCTTCCGGGATCACCATGCCGGCCGGCGGCGTCTGGTCGTAGCCGGTCAGCAGCGAATGGATATAGTCGGGACCGCCCGCGTCGTACTGCGTGAAGATGTCGAAGACGAATTGCGGAAAGCCGCGCTCGACGCCGCGTGCCTTGGCCAGCAGCGACATGTCGGGCGGTGCAGCACCGCCATTGGAGGCAGCGGCGGCCTCGTCATTGGCGAAGGGCGCCGGGAAATGATCGGACGGCTTGCCGGGACGGTCGAACATGTCGCCGGCATCGTTGGGGCCGTCATGAATCGTGTACTCCGCCGACAGCGTCTTGATCTGGGCATCGGAATAGCCGAGGTCCGACAGCGTGCGGAAGGCCACCAGGTTCATCGAATGGCAGGCCGAGCAGACTTCCTTGTAGACCTTGAGGCCGCGCTGCAGCTGCGCCTTGTCATAGGTGCCGAACGGGCCGGTGAAGCTCCAGCTCATTTCCTTCGGCTCGTTGATCGGGAAATGCGTCGGATTGGCCGCGTTGTGTGCCTCTTCGGCGGCGACCGCCCAAGTGCTTGCTGCCCCGGTGCCGGCGGCCACAAGGCCGATCAGCGCCATCGAGGTGAGAATCTTTTTCATGCCAAATCCCCTTAGATTCTCTACCCGTCTGTCTTCCTGCTTGAGCATGGCCTTGTCCGGAAACTGGTTCCCACTTTTCGGGATCATGCTCAGCCCTTGGTCTCTGGTGCGGCCGTGGCGCCAGCCGGATGTCCGCCACCGCCCTTGTTCTTCTCGAGAACTGCTTCGGTGATCGAGTTCGGCAGCCTTCGCGGCGTCTCGATCAGACCGAGCACAGGCAGGGCGACCAGGAAGAAGGCGAAGTAGACCAGCGTCGCCATCTGCGCCATGAACACATAGCTGCCTTCCGCCGGCTGCGAGCCCAACCAGCCCAGCAGGACGGCATCGGCCACGAACACCCAGAAGAACAGCTTGTACCAGGGCCGATAGACGGCCGACCGCACCTTCGAGGTGTCGAGCCACGGCACCAGGAACAACATGACGATCGCGCCGAACAGGCACAGAACGCCGCCGAGCTTGGAGTTGATCGGCCCGACATTGAAGGTGATGGCGCGCAGGATGGCGTAGAACGGCAGGAAGTACCATTCCGGCACGATATGGGCCGGGGTCTTCAGCGGGTTGGCGACCGTGTAGTTGTCGGGATGGCCGAGATAGTTCGGCAGGTAGAAGACGAAATAGGCGAAGAAGAACAAGAACACGAGCATGCCGAACGCGTCCTTGATGGTCGCATAAGGGGTGAACGCAACGGTGTCGGTCTTCGACTTGACCTCGATGCCGGTCGGGTTCGACTGGCCGACGACATGCAGCGCCCAGACGTGCAGCACGACGACGCCGGCAATCATGAACGGCAGCAGGTAATGCAGCGCAAAGAAGCGATTCAGCGTCGGGTTATCGACAGCAAAGCCGCCGAGCAGCAGCTGCTGGATCCAGTCGCCGACCAGCGGAATGGCCGTGAAGAAGCCGGTGATGACCGTGGCGCCCCAGAAGCTCATCTGGCCCCAGGGCAGCACGTAGCCCATGAAGCCGGTCGCCATCATCAGGAGATAGATGATGCAGCCGAGGATCCACAGCAGCTCCCGCGGCGCCTTGTAGGAGCCGTAATAAAGGCCACGGAAGATGTGGATATAAACGGCGATGAAGAAGAACGACGCGCCGTTCGAATGCAAGTAGCGCAGCAGCCAGCCCGAATTCACGTCGCGCATGATCTTTTCGACTGAGCCGAAGGCAAGATTGCTATCGGCCGTGTAGTGCATGGCCAGCACGATGCCGGTCAGCATCTGTGCTACCAGCATGATCGCCAGGATGCCGCCGAAGGTCCACGCATAGTTGAGGTTGCGCGGCACCGGATAGGCGATGAAGCTGTCATAGACCAGCCGCGGCAGCGGCATGCGGGCGTCGAACCAGCGTCCGAGACCGGTTTTGGGCGTATAGGTCGAGTGTCCCTCGCTCATCGAAATATCCCCTGCCTCAACCGATAAGGATCTTGGTATCGGAAATGAACTTGAATACCGGCACCGCCATGTTCTCCGGGGCCGGGCCTTTGCGGATGCGTCCGGCGGTATCGTATTGCGATCCGTGGCACGGGCAGAACCAGCCGCCGAAATCGCCTTCCTGGCCGAGCGGAATGCAGCCCAGATGCGTGCAGACCTGAACCATCACCATCCAGGCTTCCTTGCCGGGCGTGGTGCGGTTGGCATCGGTCGCCGGTGCGTCGGCCGGCAGATTGGCGTTGCGCGCGATCGGGTCCTTGAGATCGGCCAGCTTGACCGCCTCGCCGTCCTTCATTTCCTGTTCGGTGCGGTTGCGCACCACGACGGGCTTGCCGCGCCACTTGACGATCAGCGACATGCCCGGCGTCAGCGAGGCAACGTCGACCTCGACCGATGCGAGCGCCAGCGTCGAGGCATCGGGGCGCATCTGGTCGATGAACGGCCACGCGAATGCACCCGCGCCGACCATTGCGGCCATGCCGGTGGCGACGTAGAGAAAATCACGACGGTTGGGATCCTGGGTGTCGGTTGCGCTCACGGGTGCCTGATCCTTTCGCCTCTTCCGTGCCGGTGGCTGAGCCTTTTTCCCCGCTCAATTACGCCAACCCGACAGCGCATGGCGAACAGGCTTGCGAATTCCTCCGGCATTTGGACCTCGGTTTATGCGTGAAGCCCGTTTTTGTCCAGACGGATCAAGGCACAAGGGCAGATTGTCGCGGGGACAAAATCCGCCGCCGGGCAATGCGACGCCGGATAGCAGTCAAACATCGCTAAGCAGCAGGGAAACAACCGCAAATCCGATGCCCTTGTGCGCCTCGACACAAGGCGCCAGCCGGGTCTATCCTTACCATCATGGCACACGTGATAGACCGCGACACCTGGGCCGTTCGCTCCGACCGCTGGGAGGGCGAACTGCAATGCGGCGCCTACGGCTCCAACTCCTGCCTGATCTTCAACTACCTGCCCGATGTCGGCTGCGGTCCTCGGCTGCACACGCATCCCTACGCAGAGATCTTCATCATCCGTCAGGGCACCGGACTGTTCACGGTCGGCGACAAGGAGATCGAAGCCTCCTCCGGCCAGATCCTGATCGTGCCACCCAACACGCCGCACAAATTCACCAATCTCGGCCCAGGCCCGCTGGAAACGACCGACATCCACGAGAACGGCAGCTTGATCACCGAATGGCTTGAATGATCTCTAGGTCGCGCCGAGCCTCGCTAATACGGCCTTCGGGATGTTGTATTCCCGGATCACGGCGTCATGCCTACGCAACCCGCACAGCTCGCGCTGGATGAAATAGCCGTGCACCGCCTCGGCGGCCTCCTTGAGCAGCCGGGAGCGCAGCTGCTCGTCGCTGTTGTCGCGCAGCCTGGCCAGTGTTTCCTCGACCCGCTGGCCGGCGCGGCCGAGTGCGGCCGCCTTCTCCGCCAATATCTCATGGCCGAGGGCGTCGAAGGCGACCTCGGCAGCCGAGGCGCCGGCAAGATGAGATGGCGGACGCAAGGACATTTCAGCCTCCTTTCCCAAAAATCATGTGGTGGGTGACGAATTCTTCGCCTTCCACGCGCAGAAAGCCAAGCCGTTCATAGAAACCGAAGGCTTCGTGCGGCGCGCGTGTGTTCAGCACGGCGAAATGGCGACGCGCCCTGTCGACGACGGTCTCGACCAGCATCCGGCCGAGGCCGGTGCGACGGTGACGCGCACTGACGAACAGGTGCCGAACCCGGCCATGGTCCGTGCCCTCGAAATAAGGATCGATGTTAAGCCCGCACACACCGACAAGTTCCCGGCCATTCCAGGCGCCGTACAGCGCCTCGCCGCGCCTCAGGAACTTGTTGCGGCGGCTTGCCCAGCCATCTCCCAGGCGCACCAGCATCCAGTAGCCTTCCAGCCGGCTTTCCTGCTTCAGCGTATCGAAGGCCGCGGTAGTTGGCCGGAGCCGCTTGAGTACATAGCTCACCCTGGGGCCGATCTCTGGGTCCGCAGATCCAACCATGGAGCTACTCCGCCGGGCGTGTCTCTTCGAGCACGCTGTCCTCGTGATAGAGAAAACCGCCGGACTGGCGTTTCCACAGCCGCGCATAGAGCCCATCGAACCCTACCAGCTGGTCATGCGTGCCTTGTTCGACGATGCGGCCACCGTCGAGCACCACCAACCGGTCGAGCGCGGCGATCGTCGACAACCGGTGGGCGATGGCGATGACCGTCTTGTTCTCCATCAGCCGCGTGAGATTCTCCTGGATCGCCGCCTCGATGTCGGAATCGAGCGCCGAGGTTGCTTCATCGAGAATCAGGATCGGGGCGTCCTTGAGGAAGACGCGGGCGATCGCCACGCGTTGGCGCTGGCCGCCCGACAGTTTGACACCGCGCTCGCCGACAAAGGCCTCGTAGCCGACACGATCCCTATTGTCGCGCAGGCCCAGGATGAACTCGTGCGCCTCGGCCTTCTTTGCCGCCGCGATCACTTGCGTCTCGGTCGCGCCAGGCATGCCGAGCTTGATGTTATCGCGCAGCGAACGGTGGAACAGGGCCGTGTCCTGGCTGACGATGCCGATATTGGCGCGCAGCGAATTCTGGGTGACATCGGAGACGTTCTGACCATCGATGGTGATTAGCCCGCGTTCCAGGTCATAGAGCCGCAGGATCAAATTGGCGAGAGTCGTCTTGCCGGCGCCCGACGGCCCGACCAGCCCGACCTTTTCGCCCGGCCGCACCGTAAGGTCGATGCCGTTAAGCACGCCGGATCCTTTGCCGTAATGGAACTCGACGTTCTTCACCTCGATGCGACCGCCGGCCACCACGAGTTCCTTCGCGTCGGGTGCATCGATCAGGCCGAGCGGCTGCGAGATCAATGCCTTGGAATTTTCCAGCACGCCGAGGTTTCGCAATATGCTGTTAAGCTGCATCATCAGCCGCCCGAGCAGCATGTTGAGCCGCAGCACCAGCGACAGCGTGAAAGCGACCGCGCCGACGGTGATCGAGCCTTCGACCCAGAGATAGACGGCAAAGCAGCCGATTGCCGTGATCATAGTGCCCGACAGCGTCGTCAGCGCCATTCGCACGCCGGTCAGCCGGCGGGTGAAGGGGCGCAGCGCGTCGAGATAGATGTCGAAGCCGTTTTTGATGTAGCGGTCGTCGCCGTCGGCCGAGAACAGTTTCAGCGTCTGCACGTTGGAATAGGAATCGACGATGCGGCCAGTGATCATCGAGCCGGCTTCGGCGGTTTCCTCCGCGTGCTTGCGGATCGCCGGCAGATAGAGCTTGGCCAGCCAGCCGAAGGCGGAAATCCAGATCACCACCAGCACCGCCAGTCTGAGATCGAGGCCAGCGACCAGCGCCAGCGTCGTCACCGTGTAGACGATCATGAACCAGACGACCTCGATGAAGCTTTCCATCAGGTCGCCGGTCGCCTGGCCTGCCTGCCAGACCTTGGTGGCAATGCGGCCGGCAAAATCGTTCTGGAAGAAGGCGTAGGACTGGCGCGACACATGCCTGTGCGCCTGCCAGCGCACCAGATTGTAGAAGCCGGGCGTGATCGTCTGTTCGTCGACCAGCGCCGACAGGCCAACGACGATGGTCCGGATGACCAGCACCACCGCGATCATGAACACCAGTTCAGGGCCGGCGGCATTCCACAAGGCATGCCAGCTGCGCTCGGCGGGAAGCTGGTCGAGAATATCGACCAGCCGCCCGACGAAGTAGAACAGGCCGGCCTCCACCAGCGGCGCGATGCCGCCAATGACCAGCATGGCGAAGAAGGCGAACTTCGCCTGGCCGACATAGTGCCAGAGAAAGCCGCCGACGCTGGTCGGTGGCCGAAGATTCGCTGGCTCCCTGAACGGATAGACCCAGTTCTCGAACCAGCGATAGACGGCAGTCATCATTCGGCAGCTTGGCCCTTTGCAAGTGCGTCATTTGCGGCGTCAGCTGGGGCGGCGTCGGCCGGACCGTCCTCGAGCAGGAACCCGCCCGACTGGCGCTGCCAGAGCTGCGCGTAGAGCCCGCCCTTGGCGACGAGTTCGTCGTGCCAACCTTCCTCGATGACGCGGCCCTTGTCCATCACCACCAGCCTGTCCATCGCCGCGATGGTCGACAGCCGGTGCGCGATGGCGATGACGGTCTTGCCTTGCATAAGCTTGTAGAGATTCTCCTGGATTGCCGCCTCGGCTTCGGAATCAAGCGCCGAGGTGGCCTCGTCAAGGATAAGTATGGGCGCGTCTTTCAACATAACGCGAGCAATTGCGATGCGTTGCCGCTGGCCGCCGGACAATTTGACACCGCGATCGCCGACATGGGCATCGAAGCCCTTGCGGTCGCTGGCGTCCGAAAGCCCTGATATGAAATCCAGCGCCTCGGCGCGCCGCGCTGCCTCGACAAGCATTTCTTCCGCGGCGTCGGGCCTGCCATAGAGGATGTTATCGCGCACGGAACGATGCAGCAGCGAGGTGTCCTGCGTGACCATGCCGATCTGGGCGCGCAGCGAATCCTGCGTCACACCAGCGATCTCTTGGCCGTCGATCAGGATCTTTCCGCTCTCCAGGTCGTAGAAACGCAGCAGGAGATTGACCAGCGTCGACTTGCCGGCGCCCGAGCGGCCGACAATACCGACCTTTTCTCCCGGCTTCACCGCCAGCGACAGGTCCTCGATCACCCCTTTCCGCTTGCCATAATGGAAGCGGATATTCTCGAAGCGGATCTCGCCCTTGGAGACGGCGATGTCCTTGGCGCCCGGCCTGTCCTCGACCAGACGCGGCAACGAGATCGAGGCGATGCCGTCCTGCACCGTGCCGATATTCTCGAACAGGCCCGACATTTCCCACATGATCCATTGCGACATGCCCCACAGCCTGAGCACGAGTCCGATGACCACGGCGACAGCGCCGATCGTGACCGACTGCCCGAGCCACAGCCACAGCGCCATCGCCGTGACCGAAAACAAGAGCAGCGAATTCATGATGTAGAGCAGGCCGAAAAGCACCGTCACCAGCCGCATCGACCGATAGACGGTCTGGAGGAAGCCGGCCATGCCTTCCCGCGCAAACGAAGCCTCGCGGCGTGCATGGCTGAACAGCTTGACCGTCTGGATGTTGGAGTAGCTGTCGACGACACGCCCGGTCATGGTCGAGCGCGCATTGGCCTGCTCCTCGCCGACCTTGCCCAGCTTCGGAATGAAATAGCGCAGCAACAGGATGTAGCCGACCAGCCAGACGCCCAGAGGCGACGCCAGCCGCCAGTCGGCCGAACCGACGATGAACAGCATGCCAAGAAAATAGACGATGACGTAGTTCAGGACGTCGATCAGCTTGATGACGCATTCGCGCACGGCGAGCGCGGTCTGCATCAGCTTGGTCGCTATGCGGCCGGCGAACTCGTCCTGGTAGAAGCTCATCGACTGCTTGAGCAGGTAGCGATGCACCTGCCAGCGGATGCGCATGGGATAGTTGCCCATCAATGTCTGCTGGTTGAGAAGCGAATGCAGCCATACCGTGCCCGGCAACGCGAACAGCACGATGAAGGCCATGCCGGCGAGCTTCCAGGCTTCCGTCTGCAGGAAGGTTTCGCGATTCTGCCCCGACAGCCAGTCGACGATGCGGCCGAGGAAGCCGAACATCCACACTTCCGCGATCGCGATGGCCGTCACCAGCACCGCGTCGAGAAGGATGTAGGGCCAGGCACCGCGCGTATAATGCACGCAGAAGGCCACCAGCGTCCTGGGCGGCTCGACCGGTTCCGCCGCGGGGAACGGATCGAGCCGTCTTTCAAACCAGCTAAACAACAACATAGGTCATGCTCATGAACTCTGTTTTCCGCTTATGCGGCGCGCGAACGTACAAGGTCCGCAGAACGAATGGCGCCGCGGGCCGACGGTCCGGAATCATCCGGACCGTCCGCCTTGCTTCGCGCAATATAGGGGCTCGCGGGCTTTTCGCCGACAGGTGCGCCTGACGATCCTGACGGCGCACTGTTCACGATCCGGACTTTCGCGCCAGGCCTGATCAGCCGGATGATCCGGCGCACCAGCGACGGCCGGCTGTGGTCGGGAACCGCGCGCGAGAAATCGACATCCGGCAGCATGCCGCGATGCGGCCGGCGGCGGACTTCGGCGTGAACCGCCGACGAATAGGTCTCGCCGATGAGCAGCGCCCAGGTCGGCAGTCGGTGGATATGCAGGCTTCTTGAGCCCGGTATTCTGTAGGGATCGAACATCGGTCCGTCCTCCGTGTGAAAATCGAGATAAAAAGGCGAAGCAACATCGTCCGCCGGCATTCGGCCGGAGGCACGCATTGGATCGGTCTGGACACGATAAGCATCGGTCCGGACACGATAAGCATCGGTCTGGACACGACGGACAGCATCGGTCCGGACAGGTTCAGGTGGGGCGTTCAGCCCTTTTGACTTTTTGAAAAACATCGCAGGATTCCTTCGAGAGCCGAAAAATCGTTTCGGCGGGAATCGGTGCGATCAAGTCTTAGAGAGTCAGGAGAATTGTCGTACCGAAGCCGCCAGCAGGCAGGTAAGCCCACGAGAGGGGCGCTGAGTGTGCATGGTCATCATGAATTACCCCTCCATCGGTTCGGGTTGACAATGGAGCTGACATACCCGACTTCCCAGAAAATGGCCACCCGCAGGTCCAGCATTTTCCAAAACCGCGAGCCCTCTGTGGCCGATCTGCCACTTATTAGAAGGACGCGGAAATGAACTGTCGTCTCCGCATCGCGCTCTACCAGCCGGATATCGCCGGCAACACCGGGACAACCCTGCGTTTCGCCGCTTGCCTCGGGCTCGGCGTCGACATCATCGAACCGGCCGGCTTTCCGCTCTCCGACAAAACGCTCAAGCGAGCCGGCATGGATTACCTCGAAATGGCTGCTCTGACCCGGCATGTCGACTGGTACGCCTTCGAGGACTGGCGCAAAGCCCGCGCGTGCCGGCTGGTGCTGCTGTCTACCAAAGCCACGACCCCTTACACCAGCTTCGCGTTCGGCGATGGCGACATTCTTCTGTTCGGCCGCGAATCCGCAGGCGTTCCGGATCTTGTCCATCAAGCGGCGGATGCGCAATTGACCATTCCCATGCAGGGCGCTGCGCGCAGCATCAACGTCGCGCTTTCCGTCGCCATGGTGGCGGGTGAAGCCATCCGGCAACTCGGATAACGGCACTCCGTCTCCCGTCATCTTGACCCAGGCGCACATCGCCTTCTCCTTCGTTTGCAGATCCCGGGTTTCTTCGCTACAAGCTCAACTTAACTTGAGGTCAAGCCAAAAAAATCGGAACGGAGAAAGAGGGATGGCACCGATAACGGAACTGACGGTCGGCCAACTGGCCATGCGCAGCGGGGTGGCTGTGTCGGCGCTGCATTTCTACGAGGCCCGCGGGCTGATCCGCAGCCACCGCACGTCAGGCAACCAGCGCCGCTACGGCCGCGACGTGCTGCGGCGCGTGGCGATCATCAAGGTGGCGCAAGAGGCCGGTATCTCACTGGCCGAGATCGGCATCGCCCTTGCGTCGCTGCCCGAGGGTCGCACACCGACGCGCGATGACTGGAACCTGCTGTCGACCGCCTGGCGCGACGGGCTCGACCGCAAGATCGCCCAGCTGAAGAAACTGCGCGACGGTCTGACCGACTGCATCGGCTGCGGCTGCATGTCGATCGACAAATGCCCGCTGCGAAACAAAGGCGACCGGCTGGCAAGGGAGGGGACGGGCGCGAGAAGGCTAGTAGCGACCTGAATGGAAGCAATGCGACTATGAGGCGATATGGAAGGAAACATCTGTGCTGGGACATCTTATCCAACCAGAAGAAGAGACACAGCTCATTACGATCTATCGGGTCGACTCCGGCGGCATGCCAACGCTCTACACGTCCGTGAGCTTCGATGAGGCGCGGAAAATGGGCTTTGAAAAATTCGGCAAGCTACTTGGCGAGAACCTGATCCTGGATTCTCCAAGATTGCGCGACCTATTTTTCTCGTGACATTCCTCAGTCCGCCGCCGGCAACCGCCTGATGGTGAACTCGATCACATCGCCCGGCCGCTCGAACCAGCTTTCGATCTCGGTCCAGTAGGCCTGCTTGGGAAAGCGATCGAACCATTCCTTGGCTTTGAGCCGCGCATCGGAGCGCGGCAGGACGAAGGTCTCGCGCAGGAAACCGTCGCGCGGCATGCGTGCGCGTTCGGCCCGGCTTTGGTCCAGCCGCTTCTTCAGGCCATCCAGCGGTGGTCTTGCCGGGGTGCGCACGAAACGACTCCTTGCACCTTAATGACACTTGACCCTTGCCCTTAAGAGATTAGGGATCGCGCCGGCAAAAGACGAGTCATTTGTAGGGCTCATCGCCCCCGCAACCGGAGACGGCACTTGGAACGACCTGAAATACCGGCTGGCCTGCCCGCCGACATCGAGCAGAAGAAGATGAAGGCGCGCCTGTGGTTCGAGGCATTGCGCGAACGCATCTGCGCCGGGCTTGAACAGATCGAACAAGATCTTGGCGGTCCGCTGGCCTCGTGGTCGCCAGGCCGTTTCGAAAAGACGCCCTGGGAACGCGACGAGGGCCGCGGCGGTGGCGGCACCATGTCGATGATGTACGGCCGCGTCTTCGAGAAGGTCGGCGTTCATACCTCGACGGTTTACGGCGAGTTCTCGCCCGAATTCAGGAAGCAGATGCCCGGCGCCGAGGAAGATCCGCGCTTTTGGGCATCCGGCATTTCGCTGATCGCCCATCCCTGGAATCCCAATGTTCCCGCCGTGCACATGAACACGCGCATGGTGGTCACATCCAGCCAATGGTTCGGCGGCGGCGCCGATCTGACGCCGGTTCTCGAGCGCCGCCGCACACAGGACGATCCCGATACCGTCGCCTTCCATCGCGCCATGCAGTTCGCTTGCGAGAAGAATGCCGGCGTCGCCGACTACCCGAAATTCAAGGCCTGGTGCGACGAGTACTTCTATCTTCCGCACCGCAACGAACCGCGCGGCACCGGCGGCATCTTCTTCGACTGGCTGCATTCGGGCGAGGACAGAGGCGGCTGGAATGCCGACTTCAACTTCGTCCAGGATGTCGGCCGCTCTTTTCTCGTCGTCTACGGCCACCTCGTGCGCGCCAACTTCAACGAGAACTGGACCGACGGTGATCGCGACGAGCAGCTCATCCGCCGCGGCCGCTACGTCGAATTCAACCTGCTTCACGATCGCGGCACCATCTTCGGCCTGAAGACCGGCGGCAATGTCGAAGCGATCCTCTCCAGCCTTCCACCTGAGGTCCGCTGGCCGTAACAAAATGGTGAGCGCGGCGTGAGCCGCATTGATGTCCCATTCGCTCGAAATGCGGCGTCGAATGTGGCATGAGGTGCGGCGAAAATTTATTTTTCGTCTAATAGGCTCTTGAAAAGGCTGGTCTATTTGTTGCGCCGGGTCGGGAAGCGCCGGCGGTTCGCCTGAGCGCAATTCCAGGAAAGCGTTAAACGATTTTCCGTTCGGAATTGCCTCAAAACAAGCGAGCCGCGACCCGACGCGACCTGACGGCCCAGACGATGCGGGACACATTCGTCAAAAGGATACCCGCCCTTCAGGAGTACTTCACAATGCGCAAGATCATTGTTTCGGCTGCCGCCGCTGCCCTTCTCGCTTCCGGTTCGGTGGCGTTCGCCGCCATCAAGCACACCACCGGCACGATCAAGACCTTTGACGCAACGGCCATGAGCCTTGTCCTCGATGACGGATCGTCCTTTACGCTTCCCAAGACCTTCAAGGATCCTGGCCTGCAGGTCGGTGAAAAGGTCCGCGTCTCATGGGAGATGAGCGGCAAGAAAAAAGTCGCCGAGGCCGTCAAGATCGCGAAGTGATGGCCTGCCAAAGCAGGGCAAGATGATGATGTCTGGTCCTGCTTCGGGCTAGCGCGAAAGGGCGGAGCAGAGCTGTTTCGCCCTTTTTGCCGTTGACGGCAACCGATACCACCCCATCTGTGTTATGCTTTCCACCCGCTCGCGCTCCACGGATTCAACCCTGAAATCGGACCATGAGCCAGGAAAGTGCCGGAGCCTCGATCGGGCTCCACGGAGGAAAAGGAGAAATCGCATGAAGGAATTTCACTGCGGGTCGCTCGTGCCCGGCTGTGACTGGCACACGCGTGCCGACGAGGAGGCCGAGGTCATGCGTCGTGTCGTCGAGCACATGCGCGAAACGCATGGCGAGACGGTTATCCGTGAAACGATGATCGAGGCGATCCGCTCGCGCATCGAAAAGACCCGCGACGCGGCCTAGTCTTTGCCGCTCGGATTCATCCACAACACCAAACGAGCCGCGTTGGCGCCTCAAGATTGGTTGAAAAGCGCCATCGCGGACGTCCTGCCGGCCAGATCGCGCAGGTCAAAGAATTATATTTTCCTCGGCTAAAATAAACCCCGCGGTAACCGAACCCATGCCACTGTCGGGCAGATAATCCGGCTACAGTGGGGCTGCAAGAGAAGCCCGTCGCCACCAGGCACTGGTCCGGGATCGGTGGGGCGAGGTGTTTCGCGCATGCGCGAAAAGTCCGGCAATCGAGTGAGTCTTCGCACGACGGCGCTCCTGCTGTACGGGCTCCTTTCAGCGTATCCGGCGATAGCCCAGGAAGTGACCACATCGCTGGTCGACCTCCACCAAGGCTCGCCGCTCAGCGATCGCGCGCACGACCTTGGCGGCGGCGGTTATGAACTGCAGGACGGAAGCCGGATATCGTTCAACCAATGGTACCACGCAAGCTGGGTCGACATGCATGTCGAACTTTTGACCCAGATCACGGAAGATACCGGCATCCTCTGGGGATTTGGCACCGGAGAAGAAGGTGAGAAATATCGCATCGAGCCCAGCCTGAAGCTGGGCTTCCTCACGCAGATGCATCCGGGTCCGAACAGTACTCTTTCCTTGTCGCTCACCACCACCCTTGGCGGCAAGTTCACCGAAAAGCCATGCGAAGCGAACTACGGCGATTTGGGTACCTACAGCGTCAATTGCCGGCTCGCGGCCAGCGAGATGGCGCCAGAGGAAACTTTGAAATATCTGGTTAACGCTAAACCGGAGAGCCAGCACCTCTGGCTGAATTACCGTGTTACTTTCTGATCGCCGGGGAGGATGCAAATGAGAAAATCATCCCATCCCGAAATTCGCGTTCGCCCGTCCTGGTTCCTATTTGAACGGAGTAAGAGCATGTCCGGTAGTTGCTTGAAATTCGTTTTCGTTGCGGCTCTCACCACCCTGTCGGCGCCGATGGTTTCGGCACAGGAGGCGGTCAATGCGGATGAGATGGCCGCGCTGTGTCACGGCGGCGGCCGGTCCACATGCGCGAGTGCAACGATACCGGCTGCGACCACACAAGCGGTGCAGGGGTGGATGAGCCCCGACGTCGGCGCGGCATGGGCCGCAGGGTACAAGGGCAAGGGCGTCACGATTACCATTGTCGACGATTTCTCCAGTACATCGCGCTTCTCGGGCAATTTCGGTGTCGGGGTTCAAACCCAGCGCCACGGTGAATGGACGCGCGAGGAAGCTGGCATGATCGCGCCCTTGGCGACCATCAGGTCGAAGGACTTTTCAACCAGCTCGGCCGTCAGCCTGGCGCCTGGCCTGAACGTGCTCAATCTGAGCTATGGCATGTACGCCAAAGCGGGCTACAGCCCGAACCAGATCGGATGGAGCCCCGAGGAAGCCTCCATCATCTCCTATGCCACCAAAGGGTCGGCTGTTGTTTCGAAGGCGGCGGGCAACGATTCGGTTGCCGTGGGCGGAGAAACAGGCGGTCAGCAGGACTATCTCGATATCGCCCTGGTTGGCAAAGCCTCTGCGATCTTCGTCGGCGCCCTGTCGACGAACGGCGCAACAACCAACAAGGCCCAGCTTGCCTGGTACTCCAACTATGCCGGCTCCGACCCGCTCGTGCAAAGCCACTTTCTTGTGGTTGGCGTCGATGGGAGCAAGACAGGCCTATATGGCACCTCCTTCGCAGCGCCGATCATTTCAGGATATGCGGCGATACTAAGCAGCAAATTCACCAAGGCCACGCCGACTCAGATCACCAACGATCTGCTCAATACGGCTCGCACCGACACCCTGGTCAACTATAGTGCTTCCACGTACGGCAAGGGCGAAGCGAGCCTTTCACGCGCCCTGGCTCCCGTGGCAATCAGGTAGTTTCGCTCGTTCGACGACATTTGACCGTCACGGAGCACGGGCTTCGAGCCAAGGCCTAGGTTTCCAGTGCCTTCGCGGCGCGATCAAGCAGTGCGCCGCGATCAGGCGCAAATCCCGTTTCGATCCATTCCGCCTCGAGGTTCTTGAGGATTTCGCCCAGCTTCGGTCCTGGCGTTGCGCCGAGCGCCGTCAGATCGGCGCCTTTCAGCGGGAACACCGGTTTTTTCCATTTGAGCGCGAAAGCCAGCAAGCGCGAGAAGCCGCCGGCTTCAAGCAGCGCGTCATTGTCGTCGACAGCACGAACGCGGGCCGCAGCCAGCGACAGGCGCAAGCGGTCGACAAATCCCTGCCGATCGCCGCGATAGAGCCTTTTCGCCAGTTCGCCCTCGGTCGTCTTCGGCTCGACAGCGGTGGCAAGCGCCCAGTGGCGCAGGCGATCCGCTTCGGCAGTCGAAAATCTGAGCCGCTCGGCGAGCATCTTCATGCGTGCGGCATCAGGCGGCACGATCGCTTCCAGCCGCAGCAGCGGGTCGGGCGCCCAGCTCAGATCTTTCTCGGCCTTGGCCAGCCCATGGATCGCATCGATGCCCCATTTCTCGCTTTCCGGCAGCGCGGCGGTCAAGACGCCAGCCTGCCGCATCCAGAGCAGCGCCCGAGAGGGATCAGGCGCCGACAAAAGCTTCTTCAATTCGGACCAGATGCGCTCGGCCGAAAGCTGGGCCAGACCTTCCTTCAGCCGGGCACAGGCTTTCAGCCCATTGGCATCCGGCCGGCCATCGCCATACCAGGCGAAGAAGCGGAAGAAACGCAGGATGCGCAGATAGTCCTCACGGATGCGCGCTTCCGCATCGCCGATGAAGCGCAGCCGGCGTGCCTCGATGTCGGCAATGCCGCCGACAAGGTCGACAACCCGGCCATCGGCCTCGGCATAGAGCGCATTGATGGTGAAATCGCGCCGCTCGGCGTCGAGCTTCCAGTCGCGTCCGAATGACACTTTGGCCCGCCGCCCGTCAGTCTCGATGTCGGCTCGCAACGTGGTGACCTCATAGGGCTTGCCGCCGGCGACCACCGTGATCGTGCCGTGCTCGAAGCCGGTCGGCACCGCCTTGAAACCTCCCGCCTCGGCGCGGCGGATGGTTTCCCCCGGCAAGCAGGTGGTGGCGATGTCGATGTCGGCGACCAGTTGGCCCATCAGCGTGTTGCGTACGGCGCCGCCCGCAACACGCGCCTCTTCACCGCCCTCGCTCAGTGCGGCCAACAGGCGCTGCAGATGCTTGTCGCCGAGCCAATCGGCCCTGCCCGCGATCGTGACGCTCACGCATAGAGCCTTTCATAGAGGGTGCGGATGATGCCGGCGGTGACGCCCCAAATGCGCCGCTCGCCATAGGGCATGTCGTAGAAGAACCATTCGAGATCGTTCCACATGCGGCTGTCGCGCTTGTGGTTGGCCGGGTCCATCAGGAAGCGCAGCGGAACTTCGAAGGCGGCATCGACCTCGTCGGCATTCAAGCTCAGTCGGAAGCCCGGCTGCACGATGCCCAGCACCGGCGCGATGCGGTAGCCGCTGCCGGCGACATAGTCGGGCATGCGGCCGATGATCTCGATGCGATCGCGGTCAAGGCCGATCTCCTCGAAGGTCTCGCGCAGCGCCGCCGCCTCCGGGCTTGGATCGGTCTGATCGATGGTGCCGCCGGGAAAGGCCACCTGCCCCGAATGATTGCGCAGCTTTTCGGCCCGTTTTGTCAGAAGAACCGTCGCATCGCCTTCGTGGTCGACCACCGGGATCAGCACGGCGGCATTGCGCAGTGCCTTGCCCTGGTTGAGGCGTGGGTGACCTGGGTTGAAGCGATGATCGCCATAGTCATCGCTGGCATGTGCATCCGGCTGCGCGGCAAAGCGCGCGCGAAAATCCGCTGATGAAAAAGGCGCCGGAGACACCTGGTCCATCACGCGCTCAGCCGCTTCAACTGGTCCGCCGGCATGATCGGGAACACAGCCTTTTTCGAGCGCACCGCGAACATGGTCTTGCCGCCGATCTCGACCTCCTCGCCATGGCCGACCAGCTCATACATCACCGGCCGCGCAACCAACGCCTCCAGCCGGCCCCGCACCAGCACATAGGGCTTCAGCCCGCCGGTACCGTTCTCGTCGACGAAACGCAGCGGCCGCTCCGGCCCGGCCTCGACGACGTCGCCGACATTGGTGCGGAAGGTGATGACCTGCCCGTCACCGTCGCCCGAAACGTCCATTTCGACGGCAATGAACGGCGCATCGGCGACCCGAATGCCGACTCGCTCCACCGGTGTCACCAGATAGGTTCTGCCGTCGGCATCCTTACGCAGCACCGAGGAGAAAAGCTGAACCAGCGGTATGCGCCCGATCGGCGTGCCCAGATAGAACCAGGTGCCATCGGCCTTGATCTCCATGTCGAGATCGCCGCAGAAGTCGGGATTCCAGCGTTCGACCGGCGCCGCACCCTTGCCGGCGCGGGTGGCGCGCGAGATCAACGCCTCGAGACCGCGCGCCTCGGTGGCACTCGTAAGGCCCTGTTCGCGATGTTCGGAGTGTTCCGTCATGGTCACGAAATAGTCACTGTTGTTCCGCTTGTCAGCCTAAGTCTGTGATTTAAATTCTAATGCAGACGCTAGGCGAGGCCGAATCGCGGCAGTCATGGTATGCTGCAGGCAGGTATTTCCAATCACAAGGATCGATGCGGCATGAGCGTAATGGTCAAGGAAAGCCCGATCAGCGAAACGGACATGATCGCCGAGGCCGAGAAAGCGCTGGCCGACATCTCCAGGATCCGCGACGGGGTCGGCCGGGTCATCTTCGGCCAGGAGAGCGTCGTCGAGCGCACGCTGGTGGCGCTGCTCGCCGGCGGCCATGCGCTGCTGGTCGGCGTGCCGGGCCTCGCCAAGACCAAGCTGGTCGAAACACTTGGCATCGTGCTCGGCCTCAATTCGCGCCGCATCCAGTTCACCCCCGACCTGATGCCGTCCGATATCCTTGGCTCCGAGGTGATGGAGCAGGACGAGGCCGGCAAGCGCTCCTTCCGCTTCATTTCCGGCCCGATCTTCGCCCAGCTGCTGATGGCCGACGAGATCAACCGCGCTTCGCCGCGCACCCAGTCTGCGCTGCTGCAGGCGATGCAGGAGTACCACGTCACCATTGCCGGCGCCCGCTACGACCTGCCGGCGCCCTTCCACGTGCTGGCGACGCAGAACCCGCTGGAGCAGGAAGGCACCTATCCGCTGCCCGAGGCCCAGCTCGACCGCTTCCTGATGCAGGTCGACATCCTCTATCCCGAAATCGAGGCCGAGCGCCGCATTCTGCTGGAAACGACCGGCGTCGAGGACGCGAAAGCCCAGAACGTTCTGCAGCCGGCGCGGCTGAAGGAAATCCAGACACTCATCCGCCGCATGCCGGTACCCGAAAGCGTCGTCGAGGCGATCCTTACGCTGGTGCGCTCAGCGCGTCCGGGCCAGGGCAATGCCGAGACCGACAAGCACGTCGCCTGGGGCCCCGGCCCACGCGCCAGCCAGGCGCTGATGCTGTGCACCAGGGCGCGCGCGCTTTACGATGGACGGCTGGCGCCGTCGACCGACGATGTCCGCGCGCTCGCCGAGCCGGTGCTGCAGCATCGCATGGCGCTGACCTTCGCCGCTCGCGCCGAAGGCACCAGCGTGCGCGACGTTGTGGCGAAACTGGCCAAAGGTATCTGATGGCGCATATCGGCGAGGTCCAGGCTCCGGCAGCGACGCGCGACGCGCTCGCCCGTGGCCGGTTGCGGGCCTCTCTTGTGCCCGACCTGCTGGTCGAGGCGCGGCGCATCGTCAACACCGTGATCGCCGGCTGGCACGGCCGCCGCAAGCGCGGCATCGGCGAGAATTTCTGGCAGTTCCGGCCCTATGTCGAGGGCGATTCCTCGCGTATCGACTGGCGCCGCTCGGCGCGCGACGATCATACCTATGTGCGCGACCGCGAATGGGAAGCCGCCCATACGGTCTGGCTATGGGCGGACCCCTCGCCGTCGATGCTCTACAAATCGACCGGCGCCAGCGTTTCCAAGCAATCGCGCGCGCTGGTGCTGGCGCTGGCCATGGCCGAGCTATTGTCGCGCAGCGGCGAGCGTATTGCCTGGCCCGGTCTCACCGATCCGTTCACCGCCCGCAACGGCGCCGAGCGCATCGCCGCCCAGCTCATGCATGCCGGCGATTTGCCGGCAAAACCCGATCTTTCCGACATCCGCCGCTTCTGCGACATCGTCATTGTCAGCGATTTCCTCGATCCCGTCGAGGAGACGATGACCTGGCTCGACGTTCTAGCCCGCCACGGCGTGCGCGCGCATCTGATCGAGGTTGCCGACCCGGCCGAGGAGACCTTCCCCTATGCCGGCCGCACCGAATTCACGGATCCCGAGACCGGCGACAAGCTGACCGCCGGGCGCGCAGAAATGCTGGGCGATGAGTATCGCCTGCTCTACACCGCCCGCCGCCACGAATTGGCCGTCTGGTGCAAGCGCCTCGGCTGGAGCTTTACCGTCAACCACACCGATCGGCTGGCTTCCGACGCGCTGGTGCGCCTGCACATGGCGATGACCGCCGATGGTGCCGCTGCCGGAAGGGTCAGCGCATGAGCTGGCTGCCGCTCTCCTTTGGCGCCCCCATGGTGCTGTGGGGTCTGCTGGCGCTGCCGGTGATCTGGTGGCTGTTGCGGCTGACACCGCCCAAGCCGCAAACCGAGATCTTCCCGCCGCTGAAGATCCTGGCGCGCGTCCTGAAGCGCGAGGAGACGCCGCAACAGAGCCCGTGGTGGCTGACGCTGCTGAGGCTGCTGATGGCGGCGCTCATCGTCGCCGCATTGGCCGACCCGGTCTTCAACCCGCGCGAGAAACTGCCGGCCGAGGGTGCTGCCCTGGCCCTGGTCATCGACAATGACTGGGCAAGCGCCGCCGACTGGGACAAGCGCGTCGCCACCGCCGAGCGGTTGATCGCCGATGCTGGCTCGAACGGCGTGCCTGTCATCATCGCCTTCACCGCCGAAAAAGCCAATGCCGAGATCGGCCCGTTCGATGCCGCCGCCGCGCTCGACCGGCTGCGCGCCGCCAAGCCGAGGCCGATTCCGACCGACCGGCCGGCCGTCTATGCTCGCGTCGCCGGCGTGCTGGAAAGCTTGCCCGGCGCCAGTGTTGCCGTGCTTGCCGACGGACTTGCGGCAAAAGGCGACGAAGCCGCCTTCAACACGCTGTTGTCCAGGAATGCCGCCCGTGTTGTTTGGGCAACCGCCGACAGGCTGTCGCTGACCGGCCTGACCGCCGCCGACAATCAGGTTGACGGCTTTGCGCTTACCGCCATTCGCGCGCCGGGCGATCCTGCCCCGGCGCAGGTCACCGCCGGTGCCTTCGACGACAAGGGCCGACGCATCGCCGATGCGACGCTGACCTTTTCACCTGGCGAAACCACTGCCACTGGCATTATGGCGGTGCCGTTCGAACTGCGCAACGACTTCGCCTCGGTCGCGCTCGACGGCGAGCGCCAGGCCGGCGCGGTGCGCGTCCTCGACGAAAGCTCCAAGCGGCGGCGCGTCGGGCTGTTGTCGCAGGCCGAGGCCGACCAGGCGCAGCCGCTTTTGTCGCCGCTCTATTACATCAGGCGCGCGCTGCAGCCCTTCGCCGATCTGGTCGAGCCCTCAAGTGCCGATCTCGCCGATGCCATCCCGCAGATCCTCGACCAGAAGCCGGCGATGATCGTCATGGCCGATATCGGCACCATTCCCGCGCAAGTCCGGCAGAGGTTGGTCGACTGGGTCGACAATGGCGGCACGCTGGTGCGCTTCGCCGGATCGCGGCTGGCCGCCGCGGGCAATGACGACGATTTGCTGCCGGTCCGTCTGCGCACCGGCGAACGTTCGCTCGGCGGCGCGCTGTCGTGGACGTCGCCGCAGCCGGTCACCGAATTCCCCAAGGCCGGCCCGTTCGCCGATCTTGCGCCGCCGACCGAGGTCACCGTCAGCAGGCAGGTGCTGGCTGAACCGACGCCCGACATCGTCGAGCGCACCTGGGCGGCTCTTGCCGACGGCACGCCGCTGGTCACCGGACTGAAGAAGGGGAAGGGCACGCTGGCTCTGTTCCACGTCACGCCCGAGGCGACCTGGTCGAACCTGCCGATCTCGGGCAGCTTCGTCGAGATGCTGCGCCGCATCGTGCAGCTGTCGCGCAACCAGGGCGCGGCGATCGCCAATTCCGAAGCCGCCGCCACCTCGCTGGCGCCCTATCGCATGATTGCAGCCGACGGCTCGCTGGTGCCGCCGACACCCGACGCACGGCCGCTGGTGCCGGGCGCAGGCGCGTTGCCAGTGACGTTCGAGAACCCGCCCGGGCTCTATGGTTCCGAGACGGGTGTGTTTGCCCACAATCTGCTTGAATCCGACAGCACGTTTGCGCCGCTGGCGCGGCCGCAGATCACGGTTCCCGTCACATCGATCCAGTATGCCTTCGACGAATCGCGCAACTTGAAGGGCGCGCTGGTCGCGGCCGCCCTGGTGCTGATGCTGCTCGACACGCTGGCGGTGTTCTGGATAGGCGGCCTGTTTACCCGCCGACCGCGCCGCTCAGGCGCCGTGGCAACCACTTCTGCGATCCTGATTGCGCTTGGTGTGCTGTTCGGCCATGCCGACCTCGCTCGCGCCGATGACGCCAAGCCGGGCGACGAGGTCGCAATAGAGGCGATTTCGAAGACCCGCATAGCCTATGTGCTAACCGGCGTGCCGGGCGACGATTCGATCAGCCGCGCCGGGCTCGAGGGCCTGACCCGCTTCCTGGTCGAGAAAACGGCACTGGAACCGGGCGCACCGGCCGGCGTCGACATCTCCAAGGACGAGCTGTCGTTCTATCCGCTGATCTACTGGCCGATCGATCCAGCTGCACCGATGCCGAACCAGGCCGCGATCGCCCGCATCGACGCCTATATGCAACAGGGCGGCACGGTGCTGTTCGATACGCGCGACCAGTTCGCCAACGGCATCGGCGCCGATTCGACCAGCCCGGCGACGGAGCGGCTGCGCGACATCCTCGGCAATCTGAACGTGCCGCCGCTGGAGCCGGTGCCATCCGACCACGTGCTGACCAAATCCTTCTTCATCCTGCCCGAATTTCCCGGCCGCTTCAGTGGCAGCCCGCTCTGGGTCGAGGCTTCGCTCGACGCCAGCAATGCCGAGAACCGGCCGGTGCGCACGGGCGACGGCGTCTCCCCGATCATGATCACCGCCAATGACTTCGCGGGCGCCTGGGCGGTCGACGAGAATGGCGACCCGCTGCTGCCGACCGTACCGGCGGATCCGATGCAGCGCATCTACGCGCTACGCGCCGGCGTCAACATCATGATGTACATGCTGACCGGCAACTACAAATCCGATCAGGTCCACGTGCCGATACTGCTCGAACGGCTGGGGCAGTAAGATGATGTCTTTTGTTGCACCTCCGCGGATCGACCCTCTCAAATGGGAGGGTAAGGAATGAACTGGTCGATCTCCTTCGAACCGCTGATCTCCTGGCCTTGGCTGATCTTGGCGCTGGTGCCGCTGGCGCTGCTTGCGCTGGTCGGCCTGTGGTTTCGCCAGCGCGGCTCGGTCTTTCGTTTCATCGCTCTGATGGCGCTCGCCGCCGCCCTGTTCAACCCGGTGTTCCTCAACGAGGAGCGCGAGCCCCTGAAAAGCATTGTCGCCCTCGTTGTCGACCGCAGCCAGAGCCAGGATATCGGCGACCGCACGAAACAGACCGACGAGGCGCTGGCCGGGCTGCAGGAGCGTCTTGGCCGCTTCAAGCAGTTCGACGTGCGCGTCGTCGAGGCCGGCAAGTCCGAGGCCGTCGAGGAGCGCACCGAGACACGGCTGTTCAGCGCGCTCGATGGCGCCTTCCGCGATGTGCCGCCGTCACGCATCGGCGGTGCCATCATGATCACCGATGGCGAGGTGCATGATGCGCCTCCGAGCGCCCCCGATTTCAACGCCCCGCTGCATGCGCTGATCACTGGCAACGACCACGAAAAGGATCGCCGCATCCGCTTCGAGAATGCGCCGCGCTTCGGCCTTGTCGGCAAGCCGCTCGACATGACCTACCGCGTCATCTCGACCGAAAACGAGACCGGTCCGGTTGACGTGCGGGTCTCTGTCAACGGCGAGCAGGTCGCGGTCGAGCATGCCACCGTCGGCCAGGCCATGCCGCTGCAGGTGACCATTCCCGCTGCCGGCCGCAACATCGTCGAACTCGCCATCGACCGCGAACCGGGCGAACTGACCGACACCAACAACCGCGCCATCGCGCTCATCGATGGCATCCGCGAGAACCTGCGTGTGCTGCTGGTCTCCGGCGAGCCGCATGCCGGCGAGCGCACCTGGCGCAATCTGTTGAAATCCGACGCCTCTGTCGACCTCGTGCATTTCACCATTCTGCGGCCACCGGAAAAGCAGGACGGCACGCCGATCAATGAATTGTCGCTGATCGCCTTCCCGACACGCGAGCTGTTCGTCGAGAAGATCAAGGATTTCGACCTTATCATATTCGACCGCTACCAGCACCGCGACGTGCTGCCGATCCTCTATTACGACTACATCTCCGAATATGTCGAAAAGGGCGGCGCGCTGCTGATCGCGGCCGGCCCCGAATATGCCGGTGAAAGCTCCATCGCGCGCACGCCGCTGATGTCGGCCCTGCCGGCGATGCCGACGGGCGAGGTTGTCGACAAGGCCTTCTATCCCCGCCTCACCGATCTTGGTCAGCGCCATCCGGTGACGCGCGGCCTGGATGGCTCGGCCGCCGAGCCGCCGCACTGGAGCCGCTGGTTCCGCACCATCGGCGTGCAGAACCCGGAAGGCGAGGTGGTGATGAAGGGCGCAGACAACCGGCCCCTGCTGTTGCTCGACCGCAAGGGCGAAGGCCGCGTCGGCATGCTTCTGTCCGACCAGGGCTGGCTGTGGGCGCGCGGCTTCGAAGGCGGCGGCCCGCATGTCCAGCTCTATCGGCGCATCGCGCACTGGCTGATGAAGGAGCCAGAACTCGAGGAGGAGCGGCTGACCGCCGACGGTCGCGGCATGGTGCTGGAAATCCGTCGCCAGACGATGGCCGATGATCCCGGCCCCGCCCAGATCATCACCCCTTCCGGCAAGACCTTGACCGTCAAGCTCGAGAAATCCGAGCCCGGCGTCTTCCTTGGCAGTGTCGAGACAAACGAGATCGGCCTCTATCAGGTCGCCAATGGCGACCTGACCGCGCTCGCCCATGTCGGACCGGTCAACGCACCGGAATTCGCAGATGTCATCTCCACCGAAAACCGGCTGAAGGCGCCGGCGGAAGCCACCGGCGGCAGCGTGCGCCGGCTGGCGTCGTCCTCGACCCTTGGCAGCGACGTGACGCTGCCTTCCATCGTGCCGGTGCGCTCGGCCGGCGCCGCGTCCGGCAGCGACTGGATCGGCCTGCGCACCACGGACGACAGCGTGCTCAAGGCCGTCTCGCGCGTGCCGCTTTTCGGTGGCTTCCTCGGCCTCGGCCTGTTGCTTCTGGCGATGGGTTCGATGTGGTACCGCGAAGGACGGTAGCGCCACCTTTTCCTTCTCCCCTTGTGGGAAGGAGCTGCCCTACTCCTCCGGCTCGGTCGTGAACATCAACGGATAGCCCTTGGCCTTGCCGGCGTCGGTGGCTCGCATCGCCTTGGTCTCGGCGACATCCTTGGTGAAGACGGCGACGACGCAGACGCCGCGCCGATGCGCGGTGATCATCACCCGGTGCGCCTGGTCTTCGCTGAGCTTGAACTCCCCCTTCAGCACCGTCACCACGAATTCGCGCGGGGTGAAATCGTCATTGATGAGGATGACCTTGTAGAGCTTCGGCCGTTCGATCTGCGGCTTGACCTGTACGCGCGGTTTTGTGGTGATTTCAGGCATTGGAACTGACAATTTGCGTGAGCGATGTGGCCGCCATTCTGGCACCGGGGAAGGCGGTCGTCCATTTTGATCGAGGCGCCAGCCGGTGTCCGGCGAGCGCGGCACTCACTATGTGGGAAACTGTCGGTTGCCGTTCAACGGCCGGGCCGGAAGCGTTTTCCCCCGGCATCCGCCCGACGTTCCAGGAAGGCTGCGATCGGCCAGGCAATGACACAGATCAGGGTCGCGCCGGTCAGCACGATCAGCGACCAGGTCTGTGCCGGCGTGATGTAGTCCCAATTGGTGGAAATGACCGGCGCGAAAAGCGAAGGCTCGGTGCGCCCGCTCGCCGGATCCGGCACCGGGCTGGCGGTGAACAGGATAAGTACCCTGGAGATACCGGTGGCAACCAGGCCACCGAGCACCAACGAGCGCAGAATGGACGAAAGCCGCTTCTTCATGCGGATTGTCCTACACAACTGGCGTTGCAAACGGGTTAAGCGCGATCGAGATACGTGTTCAGTTTATCGACCATGCACTTGGCAAAAGACCGTCCCAGCCGATTTACGGCTGGAACGGCCTTGCTGGAATTGACCTCGAAGCTGATCAGGGCTTCTTCGGAGCAGCCTTCGGGGCCGCCTTCGAGGGCGCCTTCTTGACCGGGCACTTGTGCGTCTTGGTCACCTTGCAGACAGTCTTCTTGGCGACCTTTTTCGGAGCAGCCTTGGCGGCAGGAGCGGTGGTCGTCGCGGCAGCGGCCGGAGCGGTGGTCGTGGTGGCAGCAGCCGGCGCAGCGGTCGTGGTGGCGGCTGCGTTGCCGAGAACCGGCATCGAGAAGGCGAGAGCGACGGAGAGGCCGAGGGCGGACAGGAGGGACTTTTTCATGGCTTCGTTTCCTTTTTATGCGGGTCGAATTTCTGATGTCACTGAACCGGGTCGTTCGGTGTCACCCCAAGCAGCTTCAAAGCATTGGCGAGCATCCGGATGCCCTGCGCCTGTTTCTTGGCGGCGCAGTACCGGTTACCCTTTCTTTGAAGTGCCTTTGCCGCGGTGACCTGCGTTGCCGTGGCATGGGTTTCGAGGGCTTCATCAAATTGGTGGCTGAGATTGGCGCACCGTTCGCTCCGAGTAAGCGGCGCCTTTGCGTCCGATTGTCCGGCAGCGGCGGTGACCAGGCCAAGGCCCAGCAACGCACCCAACAAACTGATCGACAACCTTGGCATTGGTTTATCCGTAAACCCGGAGACTAGCGTCGCAGCCGATGACCTGACCGCCACGAGATCAGTTATGCCTTTGAAATTTTTCAGGAGTTTTTCTGAACTGTAGAATTTTGTTTCTGGATTGTGTCTGAGAAGCCGGTGTGAACCCATCATCACCACTGGCCAACATATGGCCTGAATTCTATCGTGTGGGTGGCGACAGAACGGCTTGGCAATCAACAACGACAGGGCTCAAGTGAAATCCGACGCGCACATACTGATCGTCGACGACGACAAGGGCATTCGCGACCTGCTGCAGGAATTCTTCCAGAAGCGGGGCCTGCACACCTCGGTTGCCGCCGACGGTGTCGAGATGGAGGCCATCCTGCGCCGCGCGCAAGTCGATCTCATCGTCCTCGACGTGATGCTGCCGGGCAAGAGCGGGCTGGAGCTGTGTCGCGACCTGCGCGCCCAGTATTCGACGCCGATCATCATGCTGACCGCCGTCACTGAGACCACCGATCGCGTCGTCGGCCTGGAAATGGGCGCCGACGACTATGTGCCCAAACCGTTCGATCCGCGCGAGCTTTTGGCGCGCATCCGCGCCGTGCTGCGCCGCAATGGCGGCGCCGAGCCCAAGCGCGCCACCACCAGGCAGATCTACCGCTTCGCCGGCTGGACGATGGATTGCTCGCGGCGCCGGCTGATCGCGCCCGACGATGTCAGGGTCGAACTGACCATGGCCGAATTCAACCTGCTGCAGACCTTCGTCAAGAGCGCACAGCGCGTGCTGACCCGTGACCAGCTCATCGAACTGTCCGGCGGCGATAGCGACTACTCCTTCGACCGCAGCATCGACATCCTGGTCAGCCGGTTGCGACGTAAGATGGAAGACGACCCGAAAACGCCCCAGTTCATCCTGACGGTGCGCAGCGGCGGCTACCAGTTTCTGCCTGAGACGACCTCCGAATGAAACGTTTCCTGCCGCAGACCTTGCCTGTCTGGGTGCTGCTGATCGTCATCGCCGGCCTGCTGATCAGTCAGGTCGCTACCCTCTATATCGTGTCGCGCGACCGCGCCGTCGCCAACGGCATCGTCGACCTCTACCGTCTCAACGACCGCGCCTTTTCCCTGGTGCAGCTGATGCATGACGCCACGCCGGAGCAACGCAAGGCGACGGCGACAGGCCTGTTCAATTCCACTTACGCGCTCACTATCTCGGACACGCCGGCGGTCACCTCGTCGATCGCAAGCGACGACGAACTGGCGGAACTCGAAGACATCCTTGTCGGCCGACTGTCGAAGTTCGGCATCACCGATGCGCGCGTGCGGCGCGACCCGGCCACGCGCGAGGCCGACGACGCCGACGGCACGGCGCCGGGGCCCGATATCGGTCAGGTCGAACGCGACCTTCTGGTGCTGGCCGCCAACTTTGCCCAGAGCGAGAAGCTGACAGCGTCGCTGCGTTTCGCCGACGGCCAATGGCTGAACTTCACCGAGCCGATCACGCCCGTCGGCCCTATCCTGAGCTTCGACAGTCTGCCGCTCTATTCGCTGATCGCCGGACTGGTGGTGATCATGTCGATCTGGTCGTTGCGCCGGCTGACAGCGCCCTACCGGATGATGGAAACCGCCGTGAACCGGATCGGCAAGGATCTGAAGAGCCCGCCGATCGCTGAAGGGGGCAGCCGCGAGGTCCGTGCCGCCGCCAAGGCGATCAACGCCATGCAGGCCCGGCTGCGCGAATATGTCGAGGATCGCGAACATCTGGCGGCCGCACTTGCGCATGATCTACGCACGCCGATGACCAGAATGCGCCTGCGCCTGGAGCTATTGCGCAAATCGGCTGTTCGCGAGGCGCTGGCGCACGATCTCGCCGATGTCGAGAGCATTGCCAGCTCGGTGATCGACTTCGCCACCTTCGAGGTTACCGAGGAGAAGAACGAGCGCATCGACTTCTGGTCGCTTGTGGAGTCGATCGCCGACGCCTATCCGGACGTGTCGTTTGAAGATGACACCCGCTCGCGCGGCCTCATCTGCATGGCCCGGCCGGTCGCGCTCAAGCGCTGCGTCACCAATCTGCTGCAGAACGCGGTCACCTACGGCAAGAAGGCGCATCTCAGCCTGCGCCGATCGGAAAACATGATCCTGCTCACCATCCGCGATGAAGGACCGGGAATACCGCAGGCGCAGATCGACGCCGTGTTTGGCTCCTTCGTGCGCCTCGAACAATCGCGCAACCGCCAGACCGGCGGTCTCGGGCTCGGCCTGACCATTGCCCGCAACATCGCGCGCGCCGCCGGCGGCGAGGTCAGCCTGTCCAACAACCCGGGCGGTGGCCTGCTGACGCAACTGCGCCTGCCGCTGGCGACATAGAACGAGGCGCGTTCAATCGCAGCGCCTCGTCGACTTCGGTATCCGAAGAGCTTTACCGCCGCAGCACCGCGCTCAACACGTCGCGGATGCCGATGGCGCCGACGAAGCGCGACTGGTCGTCGAACAGCGCCACGGGGGCTGTCTGCGAGCGGTGCATGGCCAGCATCACGGTTTTCAGCGAGGTGCCGGGATTGGCCCAGAACACTTGCGCTGCTTCCTCTGACTGGGTCTCGACATCGGCGCACGAAACCCACACCGCCGGCTTGCCGTCGCGTTCGGCCGCCGCCACCAGCCCGTGATCGTCGATCTTGAAGCGCGTCGTTTTGCGCCGATCGAGCCAGACCCAGCCATTGTCGCCGTGTTCCAGATCGCGGCGATCGCGCATCACGTTCCAGGCGGTCAGCACCGACAACGGGTTCACATTGGCGATGAAGTCGCGGACATAGTCGTTGGCGGGCCGCAGCACGATGTCTTCCGGAGCGCCGGTCTGCACGATGCGTCCGCCCTCCATGATGGTGATGTGGCTGCCGATCTTCAGCGCTTCCTCGAGGTCGTGGCTGACGAAGATGATGGTCTTCTTCAACTCGGCCTGCAATTGCAGCAACTCGTCCTGCAGCTTGGTGCGGATCAGCGGGTCGAGCGCCGAGAACGGCTCGTCCATCAGAAGGATCGGCGCCTCGGTGGCGAACGCACGGGCCAGGCCGACACGCTGTTGCATGCCGCCCGAAAGCTCATGCGCGTATTTCTTCGACCACTGGTCGAGGTTGACCAGCTTGAGCTGGCGTTGCACGCGTTCCTTGCGCTCTAGCTCTGGCACGCCGGCGAGTTCGAGGCCCAGCCCGACATTCTCCTCCACCGTGCGCCACGGCAGCAGGCCGAACTGCTGGAACACCATTGCCACCTGTTTCTGGCGCAGGCGCCGCAAGGTCGCCTCATCGCAAGTGACGACATCGACGGTCTTGTCGCCATCCTTGACCAGTACCTGGCCGCGCGACACCACGTTGAGTCGATTGACCGCGCGCAGCAATGTCGACTTGCCCGAACCGGACAGGCCCATCAGCACCGAGATCTCGCCCTCGTTCACAGTCAGGCTGGCGCCGGCGCAGCCAAGCACATTACCGGTCTTTTCGAGGATGTCGGCACGGCTGGCGCCGGCGTCTATCATCGCCAAAGATCCGGCCTGGTCGGCGCCGAAGACGATATCGACGTTCCTGAAATCAACGGCGACGGTCATTTCTTGCCTCCAACGCCGATGCGCGTCATGCGGTCGAGCACTATGGCCAGCACGACGATGGCCAGGCCGGCTTCAAGGCCGAGGTCGATCTTGCGCGAACCGAGCGCCCGGTTGATCTCGGTGCCGAGGCCGCCGGCACCAATCAGCGCCGCGAACACCACCATCGACAGAGAAAGCATGATCGACTGGGTGAGACCGGCCATGATGGTCGGCAGGGCCGAGGGCAGCTCCACCTTCCAAAGCAGTTGGCTCTTGGTGGCGCCGAATGCCTCGCCTGCCTCGATGATCGACTTCGGCACCGAGACGACGCCCAGATGCGTGAGACGAACCGATGTCGGGATGACGAAGATGATGGTGACGATGAGGCCGGGCGCGTTGCCAAGGCCGAACAGCGTCAGCACCGGGATCAGGTAGACGAAGGTCGGCAGCGTCTGCATCAGGTCGAGCACCGGCAGCATGATGCGGTAGACCTTCGGCTTGTGAGCCGCCCAGATACCGAGCGGCACACCGATGGCCATCGAGGCGGCGGCAGCGGCAACCACCAGCACCAGCGTCTCCACAGTCTGCTTCCAGAGGTTCTGGTTGAGGATGAACAGCAATCCGAAAAAGACCGCCACAGCCAGGCCTCTCGATCGCTGCAGATAATAGGCAAGCAGCGCAATCAGGGCGATGAGAAGGACGGGCGGTATATGCAGCAGCATATCGACCACGCCGTCGAGCAGGAAATTGAGGCCGCCCGAGAGGCCGCGGAAGAAAGTGTTGAAATTGTCCGTGAGGAAGGTGAAGAACGCTTTGCCCCATTCGCCGATGGGAATCTTGTAACCGACAAAGAATTTTGAAATCGGATCCATCTAGCCCCTCTTTGGCAGTCGCCGTCCTTGCCGGACAGTCATCTTGTCACAGGATATGAAAAAGGGCAGCCCTTTCTATATGGCTGCCCTCGCTCGGGTCATGTCGGATTCAAAATCGGCTCAGCTCCCGAGTGCGGTCTTTACCGCCGCAGCCGCGTCGCCGCCATCGAAGGTGGTCACGCCGGCGATCCACGGAGCGACCGCGTCCGGATGCTTCTTCAACCAGTCGGTTGCGGCCGTGTTGGCGTCGCCGCCCTTGAGGATCGCGTCCATCATCTCGCCTTCCATATCGAGGTTGAACTTCAGGTTGGCGATGAACTTGCCGGCATTCGGGCACTCGGTGGTATAGCCCTTGCGCACATTGGTATGCACGGTGGCGGCGCCGAAGCCGCTGTCGCCCATACCATCGAGATAGGTGATCTTCATGGCGCCCATCACCGGATGCGGCGTCCAGCCGAGGAACGCGATCCACTCATTGCTCTTCATCGACTGCTCGGCCTGCGTCAGCATGCCGGCTTCCGATGATTCGACCAGTTCGAAGCCTTCGAGATTGTCCTTCGGGTTCTTGATCATGTCGAGGATGATGCGGTTGCCATCATTGCCGGCCTCGATGCCGTAGATCTTGCCGTTGAACTTGTCCTTGAACTTGCCGAGGTCGGTCAGCGTCTTGACGCCGGCGTCCGCCACATAGGTCGGCACGACGATGCCATAGCCGGCGCCGCTGAGGTTTTCGCTGATGGTCTCGACGGAGCCGTCGGCGGTGTAGTCCTTGATGTCGTTGGTCATCGACGGCATCCAGTTACCTAGGAAGACGTCGAGGTCCTTGTTTTTCAGCGACGCATAGGTCACCGGAACCGATAGCTGGATCACCTGCGGCTCGTAGCCGAGTGCGGTCAGCAGTACGGAAGCGATGCCGGTCGTCGCCTGGATGTCGGTCCACCCGACATCGGAAAGACGCACCGCCTTGCAGCTCGCCGGATCACCGGCGAAGGCAGCGCTCGTGGACAAAAAAGCCGCCAGGCCGAGGCCGGCGACGAAAGAGTTCATACGCGACATAGGTAGTCTCCCATTGTGATTCTTTGGCGAAGCATAGCTACGGTTTCTCTGCCCGCCTTGTTTCGTCAGCCAAACACCATTCTGGTGCGGTTTCAAGCACTAAGGCAATCACGATCAACGGCGCAGACTGGCCAATCAGCGACACGGCTGACGCTTTTGTCTTGCCAGACAGTTTTTCAGGGGCCAGACAGTTTTTTCAGGGGCGAGACGGCTTTTTCGGGGAAAGCCTGCCGTGGCCCCTCCCCGTATCAGGCCAAGTCGGCATAAGGTCTGTTTAGATTCAGGTCAGGCCGAGACGAAAATGGTGGACTCCGAGAACCGGAGCGGAGCGTACTTTTGGCTACGTGAGCACCGGAAGCGCAGGAACCGCCATTTGCAGGCCGGCATCACCTGAATATCAACAGACCGTAAAGGGCGGCATGGCTAAGCTCTACTTCCACTATGCAACGATGAACGCCGGCAAGACCACGATGCTGTTGCAGGCGTCGTACAATTATCGCGAGCGCGGCATGGGCACGATGCTGTTCGTCGCCGGTCACTACCGCAAGGGCGATACCGGCCTGATCTCGTCGCGCATCGGCCTGGAGACGGAAGCCGAGATGTTCCGCGACGGTGACGATCTGTTCGCCCGCGTCGCCGATCATCACGCGCATACATCGGTGCATTGCGTCTTTGTCGATGAGGCGCAGTTTCTCGAAGAGGAGCAGGTCTGGCAGCTCGCCCGCATCGCCGACCGGTTGAACATTCCGGTCATGTGTTACGGCTTGCGCACCGATTTCCAGGGCAATCTGTTCTCCGGTTCTCGCGCGCTGCTGGCCATCGCCGACGATTTGCGCGAAGTGCGCACCATCTGCCGCTGCGGCCGCAAGGCGACGATGGTCGTGCGCCTCGGACCTGACGGCAAGGTGGCGCGTCAGGGCGAGCAGGTGGCGATCGGCAAGGACGTTTACGTCTCGCTCTGCCGTCGCCACTGGGAGGAAGAGATGGGCCGCGCCGCGCCCGACGACTTCATCGGCTTTATCAAAGGCTGAACGCCCGGTGACCTTGCCCAGGCCCGACGCAGCCCGATCGGCATCTTCCGCAATCAAAATGGCGTTTGCCGGCCTCGCCAATGACGACGACATCGCCAACGTCATCGCCTATCTGAAAGCCGACCCCAAGCCCTGACCCGCTGTACACGCGCCTCTGTGACGCCGGCTTTCGTTTCGCATGTCGCCGCCGCTATTGCTGCATTGATTTGCCAACTACAAAGGCATCCCGCGCGCCGTCGTTTTGCGGCATAGAAGTTCAATGGCAGTTGAACTATGACTGACCGGCAGGCTAGTCACGCCATGAACTCGCTTCCATTGCCTTTCAAGACCGTGACCGAATATTTTGTTTTCGGGGCGGGTCTTGTCTTGCGTCTTTCAATCCCAGGATGCCCCACATATATTCGCCGCTGTTCGCGACCAGCGACGTGATGCCGAAGCGGGAGGCCCCAATGGCGACATTGCAGAATTTCGATGCCGAAATTGCCAAGACCAAGCAGGTCGTGCAGGACATGCGCAGCAAGATCGAGCAGTCCGGCACCGTGCTTGATACGCTCGCCACCGCCGACAAGAAGATCGGCGACGCGAATTTCGACATCGAGAACGCCCGCATCGAGGATGTGCTGAAGCAGCAGAAGGTCATGGAAGGCAACATCGCCGACCTGATCATCGGGCTGGAGGACGCCACCAACGTCTTCGGCGCCGAGTTCGAGAGCATGAAGAACTACACCGGCTGGGAAAAATTCATCGGCGTCTTTTCCAGCCAGAGCAAGCAGCGCATGCGTACCGACCGCGTCCGCAACATGTCGCTGGCGGGCAATCTGCAGGAACTGCTGGTCAAGTCCGACACCATCGTCGGCATCCTGAAGGCCCAGAAAGGGGTTCTCGACCAGCGCTACAAGACGTCCGAGACCAGCCTGTCGCAGGTCATCGAGCGGCGCAAGACCACCATGACCAACCTCGAAGCTGTGCAAAAGCGCATCGAGGAACTCAATCCGATGCTGCTCGACATCGAAAACAAGATCGCCGCCTCGACCAGCCAGAAGGAGCGCACGCAGCTCGAAGGCGAGCGCTCCAAGCTGGCGACGGAATACAATGAAAAGCAAGCCAAGGAACAGGAACTGCTGGCCGAGAGCCAGACGCTCGAGCGCTACACCTCGATGTTCCAGACCTTTGTCGATTCGCTCAACAACCAGATCGCCGCGCAGTCGACGCTGATCAACAAGCTGACCATCGATACCGAGCAACGTATCGTCCTCTACAAGGCGCTCGAAGATTCGCTGAAGACCGCCGCCCAGCAGGACGTCGCCCACAAGATCAACACGCTGGGCAGCCAGGTCGACAACACCGCCGAGGAAACCATGGCCGGCATCGGCGCTGCTTCGCAAAAGCACATCGGCGACCTGCTCGAGATGCACGAGAAGAACATGGTCGCCACCGCCGACATCCAGCGCCGCAAGAAGCTGGCCGACGATGCCTTTGCCCGCCGCTTCGACGAGGTGTTGAAGAAGCACAACTCGGCAAACTACGTGCAGTCCTAGGAGTGGCAGAACGGCCCGCGAGCGTACAGGCATGACCCCCGAAAACGAAGCGGCGGCACGGTATTTCTCTGCCATCACGGCCGCGCTCAGCGGCCTTGAAGTGTTCATGCGCGACGATCGCTCGCCGCTCTACCGGCATGGCATCGTCGCCAAGATCGTCGCCGAATACATCGCCCGGCTCGACAAGTCTTTTTCCTGCTGGCGCAATCGGCTGGGCTTCATGGACACTTTCCGCATTTCGCGCGCCGAGAGCGGATTTCCGGTGTTCCAGAACCTGCTCGAACTGGAAAATGACCGCCGCCAGGCGGACGCACGGCTCGCCAACATTCCGCTGGCCGGCGAGTTGCGCGAGGAGATGGCCGACTTCATCCTGCGCCACAAGGAGTTCCCCGAGGCGTTGCAGAAGTCGATGGCCGAACGGCTTTACCTTGAGGACGTGAAAAGCGAAAACACGTTCGGCTCGTTCACACTGGCGCAAACGGCCAAGGTCTCGGTCAACCCGAAGACGGGGCGTCCCTACTATCTCGTCCACTGGGCGACGTTCGACGGCAGCGCCAACCTGCCGCTGGTCTACATGGTGACGGTCGAGGATTCTTCCGAAGACATGGTCCGACAGCTTGTCGACAGAAACGGCAAGCTGAACGAGACGATCGACATCCCTCTGCCGGTCGATGGCCTGCTCAATCCCGAGCTCGCCCATCGTTTCGACGATTTCACCGAGAAGAATTCGGCCTATACGCTGTCGCCAGCGACCATCGCGGTCAACCTCGACAAGGATTTCGAGCCGCTGCACCCCAAGCAGCTGCGCCGCGTCGTGCTCGGTCCATTCTATTCGGCCGGCATTACCGACAACAATTCGACGGTGACCGAGGTGCTCGCCAAGGTGCGCAAGCCGGAAAACGCCTGGCTGCTGACCTGGACCATCCAGGAGGTCTATTCCAAGGCCGAGAAGCCCGGTCGCAAGGGGCTGTTTTCAAGCGAGAAGACGACGCAGGAATTCTTCATCAACACCGACGACCTGGAAGCCGCGCGCCAGGGCGTGTCGAGCTACGAAAACCACGCGCTGATCCCGCACGAAGCTTACCAGGCACTCTACGCTGTCGGCGAGGCGCAGAAGATTTTTGCCGGCTACAAGGTTCACATCCTGTCCAACGGGCAGGTCATCTCAGACGTCTGACCGTCACACCACGGAGCACCCTTCATGGATACCGGCCTGACCACCATCCCGGAAGCCGCCATCGAGAAGCACCGCGCCACCGCGCAGAGCTTCATCACCCGCATTGTCGTGCTGGAGGATCCGTCACGTGAGTCCGGCACGGCACTTGCCGGCACCAATCGCCGCTTCGTCTCGACCGTCTCGGTCGGCTCGGTGCGCCGCACACGCGAGGTCGAGCTGTCGAAGACCGTCGGCGCCGTCCATCCCGACGATCAGTTGCTGACCATCCCGCAGCACACGCTTCTGTTTCGGGCCCGGCGCGGCACGGCGATCGCGCTCGCAATATCGGACGTTTTTGCTGAAGGCTCGGACCTCGAAAGCCTGCAGGCCAGGAACACCCGCGCCCCGCTCGAGGGCGACGAGGCGTCCACCTTCAAGAAGCTTCTGTCGGCCTCGGCCTACGTCTCCGCCTTCAGCCTCGCCTCCTATCTGTTCCAGTTGATCGACAGCGACGGCGAGGCACCCAACGATATCCCCGAGCCGGATTTCCTGTTCGACACGCCGCAAGATGCGGTGAAGTCGATCCTGGCCGGGCTCGACAAGGCGATCTCAGGCTCGTCCGATGATGCCGACTTGATGACCAGGGCGCGGGCCTTTTCCGGCGTCGCCATCGATGGGCTTTTGGCCCGCAAGGGTCGCTTCGACGGCATCGGCCCGTTCGAGAACGCCCATATCCGCATCGATGTCGATGACTTCACCCTCGATGGCTTTGACGTTGCCCCGGGCAAGCGCTCCAAGCCGCTGGTGATGACCTTCAAGAAGCCGGAGGAGGTCGTCGGCAATCACATCGCCAAATACCAGTCGATCAAGCTCGCCAAGATGCTGATGGCCTACGACTTCGAGCGCGAGATGAACCCGTTCGTCGAGCTCGGCGGCTTCCTGTTCACCTTCATCGGCGACGGCGCGCCCGGCACCGGCAAGACGACGCTGATCCAGATGATCGCCGGCCTCGTCAACGGCTATTGCCAGGTCGCCGGCTATCCCTTCGCCTATGAGAATTTCGGCGTCGACCAGATCTCGTCCTATCAGGGCAAGTCCGGCCAGAACTGCCGTCAGTTCATCAACAATGTCTTGAACCCGCGCGTCATCGGCTTCGGCACCATCGACGACATCGACCAGGTGGCGGCGCGCCGCTCCGACGACCGCGCCTCGGCCGGCCAGCAGGAGATCACCGGCGTCTTGATGGATGCCTTCGCGGGCGCCGCCACCGTGGTGCGCGGCAATTGCTCGTTCGGCATGTTTTCCAACTATCCCGAGAACGTCGACGATGCGCTGCGCCAGCGCGCCGGCGCGCGCTGGCTGGTCGACGGGCCGCAGAGCCGCGACGACTACATCGACATCTTCGTGCTGCTTGCCGGCAAGAACCACAAGATACCGCTCGGCGACCACAAGCTCTACGCCGCGCAGGAGGTCCAGCGCGCCGTGACCGAAGCCTATGAGGAGCATGAGAAGCCGAGGGAAGACGGGCTGATGAAGGTCTACGAGCGCTACATGAAAGAGAACGGCGCGCCGAAATCGATGGCCGACATCGGCACCTATCTGCACCTGATCAAGGATGCCGAGCCGCGCTTCACCGGCCGCGCCATCAAGAACGTCACCGACGCCATCAAGATGCGCGCCATGGACATCGAGCTGCCCGACGACTGGTTCGAGAAGCCGGAAGTCTTCATGCACAAGGGCTACGACGAGAAGAAAGCGATGATCGAGGAACTGCGCGGGCCGTTCTCGATGGACATGGTCATGCAGGAGATCAACCGCTACGCCGACAGCGAGTTCCGCTATTCCGACAAGTCCGACGACTCAGCGGTGGAAAAACTGCTGCGCGACGCGCGGCTACGCGAACGGGCTGCACGGGAGATGGAGGAGATGAAAAAGAAGGGGCTTTGGAATGCGTGAGCTGAGCCGTCCTTCCCTTCTCCCCTTGTGGGAGAAGGTGTCGCCAAAGGCGACGGATGAGGGGTGTTCCAGCTTGGCACCAACAGCGCTCCGGCCAACACCCCTCAACCGTCTCGGCGCTTCGCGCCGATCCACCTTCTCCCACAAGGGGAGAAGGAAGATCCGCGCCCCTCATCCGCTCTTCGGGCACCTTCTCCCCGTGAACGGGGAGAAGGGAAGATGACCAAGAAACCCGACCTTCTACGCGACAACGAGCTGATTTATGGCCGGCTGCTGACGGTCGACGAGTCGCACCTGATCCAGCGCTACAACAAGGCGCTCGCCGCATTCGGCTTGAAGCCCACCAAGCTGAAAACCTTTCAGATCGACCGCACCGGCTTCTCACCCGAAGTTGCCGAGGAATGCGGCGACTACGATTATCTCGATCCCAACGAGGTCAACCGCCGCTTCATCATCCTGACGCCGTCGCAGATCGACCTGCCGGTGGTGCACACGGCCTTCTCCAACACCTCGCAGCTGATGTTCGAGTTCATGTCCAAGAACCAGCGCGCCATCGACGCACTGACCATCAAGGACGTGATCTACGGCGAGATCGAGGATTCCATTCCCAAGGTCAACGACATCGAGGATTTGCTGTCGATCAACCAGGTCGAGTTCAAGGTGCTGTCGGCCGAGGATGTGCTAGGCAAGGCCGCCGAACTCGGCAAGCTCGTCGACCGGCTGAAGCAGGAACCAGACGCCTGGCGCGACAATGCCATGCTGACCCGCATGGTGGAACTGGCGAAGATCTGCGGCGACATCCGCGAGAACGCGCTGGTGCCCGATCAGGTGATCTTCCGCCACAACGCCTACTGGACCAGCCATTTCGGCGGCCTCTATGTGTTCGTCGACCCAGATATGACGACTGTGATCAGCGATCCGGCGGCTCCCGGTTTCCGCCGTTCGCGACCGTGGCAGGTGAGCTATATCTCGATCAGCGACGCCGACAAGGTGTTCAAGTTCCTCGCTACCACCGGCCGCATCGAGCTGCCGCGTGCCTCCTGGGTCGAGACGTCGGGTTATCTCGAGCATCGCGCCGAGATGGTGGTGCGCGCTCTGATCCGCGACGCCGACCCGAACCGCAACCTGACCGACGTCGACAAGGTGTGGCTGCAGACCTGGATCCAGAGCCATGCCGACCTGATCACCAAAGACGGCAACTTTCCCTTTCTCAACGCCGCCAAGCGCGAGATCGCCCAGCTCGGCCACCTCAAGATCGAGGATGTCTCCCCGCAGCAGCGCTTCCTGGTGATCCGCGCCAAATCAGACCATCTCGACGCCTGGCTGACCAACCGGCTGATCTCGGATTTCGTGCCGTCGGATTTCGTCTCGCGCTACATCTTCAACAAGGACGGCTTCTACAGGGACTATGACGGCTACAGCGACGCCTGGCGCTCGCATGTTGTAGACGTTCTCAAAACCACATATTTGAAGGACAAGGTGGCGTTTCGCACACGCCTCTATGGCCTGACCGACTAGAACGAAATGAACTGTCACGTCGTTCTAACTTACTGTTTTGGCGCATGATGTTATCCAAAAAGTCTGCAATTTTTTGGCATCATGCTTTGAGGGGATAACATTGCCATGCTCGATCCGATCGTGAACTTCTTCACCCGGATTTTCCAGTGGATCGGCCGCGGCATTGGGCTTGTGATCGGCGCGATCCTGTGGCCGTTCCTGTGGGCCGGGCGCTGGTATACGCAGCGTGGCTGGATCCTCAAGGCGGCGCTCGGCCTGGCTTTGCTGGTGCTGATCGGCCTCTACGCCAATTTCTTCTACGCCACCCAATGGTGGAACAATTTCAACCCGAACTACCCCGACACATACACTTTCGAGAAACGCAACGTCTCCGCTGGCGAACAGGTCTCGGCGGGCTCCGGCACCGACACGGCCAAGACCTGCGGCAACTCCGGTATCGCCCAGGTGGCGGCCGACCTGACCGATTTCAACGTCAACCAGAATGCCTGGATCTCTTCGATGATCCTCTACAAGCTCGGCCTGTTCGGGATCGACTGGGATAACACGCCGTGGATGGACAACAAGGCCTCGTTCCAGCGCGGCATCAACCAGGCGGTGCGGCGCACCGCAACCGAACTCGCCGACAATCTCGGCCGTGTGCGCACCACCTCACAGATCGACAGCGATCTGCAGAACGCCCGCGGCAATCTGCAGTTCGACGAGGAGACCTGGTATTTCGGCCTGAACCCGTTCGGCCCCAAGACGCCGACACCAAGCTACTATCGCGACGCCGTCCGCATGCTGCGTTCCTTCAACGCTCGCCTTGCCACCTGCCAGGCGACGTTCGACGCCCGCGCCGACAATTTGAAACAATATATCGACCGCATCTCGTCCGACATCGGCTCGACCTCGGCGATCCTCAAGGAACGCGCTGAAAACCACAACAATGGCTGGTTCGATTTCCGCGCCGACGACCGTTTCTGGTTCGCCTATGGCCAGCTCTATGGCTATTACGGGCTGATGAAGGGTGCCCAGGCCGACTTCGACGACGTCATCAAGGAAAAGCATCTGCAGAACCTGTGGGACACGATGGACTCGCAGTTCGTCTCGGCGCTGCGCATCCAGCCCTTTATCATCGCCAACGGCCGCGAGGACGGTTGGATCCTGCCGACGCACCTGACGACAATGGGCTTCTACGTGCTCAGGGTGCGCTCCAACATGGTCGAAATCAGCAACGTGCTGACTCAGTAGCGCTGTTCCGTTGGGCACCACGCGATGGCGAATTTGCGCCGTCGCCTCTGTCGCATTCCGTGCATTGTGCGGCTGTTTTGAGACGGCGGCGCGACGCGTCCTCTGGCTTGTATACGGCGCGGCAACGGAGCCAGGAAGAACCGATGACAGGTCGGCCCGTCCGCAGAGGAATTTTCTCTAGAGGAAACATAGTTGCATGCAAGTTGACGCCGCGGCAGCGACAGGGTTAGAACATGCCCGCGCCCGGTTCCAACCTGCTTGCGAGTGACATCAAACCCGTCCCCTCCACCGTCCAATCCAGAGGAAAGCCGTCATGGCCGAAGTGAAGTCCGACATCGAGATCGCGCGCGGCGCCAGGAAAAAGCAGATCCAGGAGATCGGCCAGAAGATCGGCATCCCGACAGAACATCTGCTGCCCTATGGCCATGACAAGGCGAAGATCTCCGCCGAGTTCATCAAGTCGGTGAAGGGCAACAAGGATGGCAAGCTGATCCTCGTCACCGCCATCAACCCGACGCCGGCCGGCGAAGGCAAGACGACGACCACGGTCGGCCTCGGCGACGGCCTGAACCGCATCGGCAGGAAGGCGATCGTCTGCATCCGCGAGGCCTCGCTCGGCCCGAACTTCGGCGTCAAGGGCGGCGCTGCCGGCGGCGGCTACGCGCAGGTCGTGCCGATGGAGGACATGAACCTCCACTTCACCGGCGACTTCCACGCCATCACCACGGCGCACAATTTGCTTTCGGCGCTCATCGACAACCACATCTACTGGGGCAATGAGCTCGGTATCGACACCCGCCGCGTCGTCTGGCGCCGCGTCATGGACATGAACGACCGGGCGCTGCGCGAAATCATCTGCTCGCTCGGCGGCGTCGCCAACGGTTTTCCGCGCGAGGCCGGCTTCGACATCACCGTCGCCTCGGAAGTCATGGCCATCCTGTGCCTGTCCACCGACCTGAAGGATCTTGAAAAGCGCCTCGGCGACATCATCGTCGGCTACCGCCGCGACAAGTCGGCGGTCTATGCGCGCGACCTCAAGGCAGACGGCGCCATGGCCGTGCTGCTGAAGGACGCCATGCAGCCGAACCTGGTGCAGACGCTGGAGAACAATCCGGCCTTCGTGCATGGCGGCCCGTTCGCCAACATCGCGCATGGCTGCAACTCGGTCGTCGCTACCACGACGGCGCTGAAGCTTGCCGACTACGTCGTCACCGAAGCCGGCTTCGGCGCTGACCTTGGCGCGGAAAAGTTCTTTGACATCAAGTGCCGCAAGGCTGGCCTCAAGCCGGCGGCGGCCGTCATCGTCGCCACCGTGCGCGCCATGAAGATGAACGGCGGCGTCAAGAAGGAAGACCTCGGCAAGGAAAATGTCGAAGCGGTGAAGAAGGGCTGCGCCAACCTCGGCCGCCACATCGAGAACATCAGGCAGTTCGGCGTGCCGGCGGTGGTCGCCATCAACCATTTCTATTCCGACACCGATGCCGAGATCCAGGCGATGAAGGCTTATGTCGCTTCGATGGGTGAGGAAGCCATCCTGTGCAAGCACTGGGCCCATGGCTCAGCCGGCATCGAGGACCTCGCCAACAAGGTGGTGGCGCTGGCCGAGTCCGGCGCTTCGCAGTTCGCTCCGCTCTATCCCGATGCCATGCCGCTGTTCGAGAAGATCAACACCATCGTGCAGCGCATCTATCGCGGCTCGGAGGCGATTGCCGACAAGTCGGTGCGCGACCAGCTCAAAGCCTGGGAAGACGCCGGCTATGGCCACCTGCCGGTCTGCATGGCCAAGACTCAGTATTCGTTCTCGACCGACCCGAACCTGCGCGGCGCGCCGACCGGCCACACCGTGCCGGTGCGCGAGGTCAGGCTCTCGGCAGGTGCCGGCTTCGTCGTCATCATCTGCGGCGAGGTCATGACCATGCCAGGACTACCCAGGGCGCCGTCCTCGGAGAAAATCTTCCTGAACGAAATGGGCCAGATCGAAGGCCTGTTCTGAGACCTGGTCTCGACAAAAAAGGGCGCCGCAGCGATGCGGCGCCCTTTGCATTTTTCGCTGATGCTTATGCGGCGTTGCGCGACAGCGCCCGCTGGTTGGAGCCGACGATCGTGTCACGCTCCGGCAGCGCGCCGGTCTTCAGGCACTCGACCCATTCGGAGGTCTTGAGCACGGCGGCGAAGCGCGACTGCAGGATGATCGTGACCACGCGGTGGATCTCTTCGGCCGAGGCGTAGCCGGCGCTGTTGGCGTAAGGCACAGAGCCGGTGGCGTCGGACAGGAACTCGACGGCGAAGCCCATATGGACGGCGTGGATGATGGTCGACAGGTCGCAATTATGCGTCATGTAGCCGACCACCGTGATCGTATCGATAGCGTTGGCACGCAGCCAGTCCTCGAGGTCGGTTCCGGTGAAGGCCGAGGGCAGGTTCTTTTCGACATAATGGTCGCGCTTGCGCCTGGCGATTTCGGGATGAAGTTCGCCGCCATGGCTGCCCTTGGCGAAGATCGGCGATGTCTGCGGCGCCATCTGCTTGACGACTACCACCTTGATGCCGGCGGCTGCGGCGGCATCCATGGCCCGGGCGACGTTGACCACGCTGTCGCGGAATGGCGGATGCTGGATGGCAAGATTGCCGCCGTCATAGTCGTTCTGGACATCGATGACGATCAGCGCCCGGCGTGGCGTGGTGTTGGCTGGGTCAGACATTGTGTTTTCCTTTCCGGCTTGAATGCGATCGTCCGAAAATAGGCAGGCTGCCAAGCCATCGAAAGTGTCCCGATTGACATCATTCGAAAGAATTGGGACAATATACACTCACTCGCTGGAGGCATCCATGACCGACCCGATCGTTGCCGTCCTCGCCTTCGACGGCATCAGCCCCTTCCATCTCTCCGTGCCGTGCCTGGTCTTCGGCGAGGACAGGACGGCACTTGGGCTACCGCACTTCGACTTCCGCATCTGCGCGGTCAAGGCCGGCCCAATCCACACCGAGGCCGGCTTGACCGCCGCCGCCCCGCATGGGCTCGAAGGTTTTGACGCTGCCGACATTGTCATCATCCCAAGCTGGCATCGTCTCGGCGAGCCGCCGGCGCCGTTGCTGATGGAGGCGCTGCGCAAGGCACACCGGCGCGGCGCCTTGATTGTCGGACTGTGCCTGGGAACCTTTGCCATAGCCGCAGCCGGGCTATTGTCGGGCCGCCGTGCCGCCACGCACTGGGCCTATTGCGAACAGTTGCAAACACTCCACCCCGATGTCGCCGTCGACGCCACGGTGCTCTATGTCGACAATGGCGATGTCGTTACGTCGGCCGGCGTCGCCGCCGGCCTCGACTGCTGTCTCCACATCGTGCGTGGCCGCTATGGCGCGGAAGCGGCACTGCGGCTGGCCCGCCAGATTGTGCTTTCCCCGCATCGGCAGGGCGGGCAGGCGCAATTCATCGAGCATCCGGTGGCGAGGAGCGCTGATGCCGACCGTTTCGCCCAAGCCCTCGACGCGGTTCGTGCAACGCTCGGCGAGGCGCATAGTCTGGACAGCGTCGCCGAGGCCGCCGGCCTGACCCGGCGCACCTTCACCCGCCGCTTCCAGAAATCGATCGGCACCAGTTTCGGCGAATGGCTGACCGGCCAGCGGGTCGAACTGGCGCAGCGGCTGCTGGAAGCCACGGAGAAACCGATGGATATCGTGGCGTTCGAGGCCGGCTTCGGCAGCGCCACCTCGCTGCGCCAGCATTTCGCCGCTCGGCTCAGGACATCACCGGCGCAATACCGGCGCGAATTTTCCAGGCGGGCCGATCAGAGGGACGAACGTATGGCGCTGTCCTTCTGAGACAGAACGCCGAGGGCGCCGCATCGCGCGGCGCCCTCGGAATTTTGCCGGTTTCTAACTCAGGCAACGTCTTGCGGCGAAGGCGCACGCTTGCGGCCGGTGAGCATGGCGCGAACCAGATTCTCATGATGACGAACGCTGGCCAGCAGCACGCCGCCGACATGAAGTCCGACCAGCACGAGAATTCCATTGCCCAGGATCTTGTGCGTGTCCTCCACCCAGGCCACGCCCCACCAGGCGTCGGTGGTCTGCATCCAGCCGGTAAGTGCAATTCCCGCTACGCAAGCCAGAAGTGCCAGCACCATGGCGCCTCCAGCCGGATTATGGCCGAGATGACGCCTCTCGCGGCCCTTTGCCACGTCGGCGAGATACAGGCTGACGGTTTGCGGTCCGCGCACGAATTGACGAAAGCGCGTATACCCCGAACCCGCAAGCCCGGCGATCAGCCTTGAGGCAATCAGAACCCCAGCGCCATAGCCGGCCAGTTCATGCACCTTCATGATCTCTCCGGAGGAAAGCCAAGCCACCGCAACGCACAGGACCAAGGACCAGTGAAAGAGGCGGACATAGGGGCTCCACACCCTGATCAGGTTTTCTCGTGTCGAATCGACCGAGGCTTCTCGTGTCGAAAAGGTGGCGTTCATGGCGGTCAGCCGTCGTCGGAATCGGCGCCGACCGACTCGAGCGTCTTGGGATTGAAGACGGCTTCCAGCTTCTTGCCCTTGGCGTCGAGCGCCTTGGCTTCATAGCAGCCGTTTTCCGTCTTGATGCTGCGAACCTTCCAGCCTTCGCTTTCAAGCTTCTTTTGCAGCGCCTCGCGCGGCTGCCACTGGTCGGTCGGCACATCACACTTGTCGGCGGCAAAGGCCGGCCCGGCAAGAGCCATCACCAGCGCGGTCAAGGTCAAGGTCTTCATCTTCTTTTCTCCATCGGCCAATTCCGATGTCACGGACCCTGACCGTGAAACCTGACAGCTGCCTGAACACGCCCGGCGTCGCCCAAAAAGCCGCAGTTGGCTTTCATTCAGCTTCCTGTCAGCCTCATCCCGCATAGACGGGCGGGTTGCTGAACACGGAGGCGAAGTGCGCGTTCTGCTGATCGAGGACGACCCTGTACTGGGCGAAGCGGTGCGCGATCACGTTGCCGCCGACGGCCACGCGGTGGATTGGAGCAGGTCGCTTGGTGAAGCCGGCGATCACCTTCGCGTCGTCTCCTATGAACTTGTTCTCCTCGATCTTCATCTGCCGGATGGCAAGGGACTCCAATTCCTGAAGCTGCTGCGCCGCGAAAGCAACGACACGCCAGTCATCATCCTGACCGCCCGCGACCAGCTCTCCGATCGTATAGAGGGGCTGAACTCCGGAGCGGACGACTATCTGGTCAAGCCGTTTGATCTTGGCGAATTGTCCGCGCGCCTCGCCGCCGTCTGGCGCCGCTATGCGGGAAACCCCAATCCCTTGATCCGTTTCGGGTCCGTCGAGATCGACCAGGCCGCCCGCCGCGTCGTCGTCGAAGGCACGGAGGCCATGCTGACATCGCGCGAATGGGCGGTGCTGGAGCAATTCTTGCGCCGGCCCGGCATGACTGTCGGCAAGAACCAGATCGAGGACGCGCTCTATGCCTTCGGCGCGGAGATCGAAAGCAACACTGTCGAAGTCTATGTCAGTCGCTTGCGCAAGAAGATCGGGCGCGACGCCGTCACCACGGTAAGAGGGCTTGGCTACCGCCTGGCATCCCCATGAGACCGCTCAGCAGCCTTGCCGGTCGCCTCGTCGCCTCGCTGATCCTGGTCACGGTCGCCTTCGGCCTGGTCGCCGCGGGCACGGGAAGCATCACGCTGCATCGTGAAATCAACGAAGCCATGGACAGCTCGATGCAGGAAGCGGCGCGCCGGCTGCTGCCGCTGGTGATCGACGATCTTTTCGGACGCGAGGCGTCGCAATCGCCCCGCAGGCTGGCGGAGGCCGTCTCAGACGATGACGGCGGGCGTCTCATTTTCCAGGTGCGCGACGCCACCGGTCACGTTCTCATTCATTCTTACAACGCTCCGGCAGAGCCGCTCACGGCCGAGCTTGTTCAGGGTTTCTCGGAGGCATCGGGATGGCGCATCTATACAGAGCCCACGGTCAGCGGCACGGTTCTCATCCAGGTCGCCGAGCTGGATGCACGACGCAACGAGGAAACCCTCGAAGCCGCCACCGGCTTCCTGATACCAATGGTCATCCTGATCCCCTTGAGCGCACTTTTCGCATGGCTGACCCTGGCGCGTTTCCTGAGGCCTATCGAAACACTGCGCGGCGAGATCAGCGCCCGTCATGGCGACAATCTCGCTCCGATCCGAACCGAGGACTTGCCCTCAGAACTCGCCGCTATCGCCAAGTCGGTCAACAGCCTGATGCGGCGCCTGCACATGGCGCTTGATGCAGAAAAGGAATTCACAGCAAACGCCGCGCATGAATTGCGCACGCCGATTGCCGGCGCGCTGGCACAGACGGAGCGGCTGATTGCTGAAGCTCCGGACGAGGCGGCAAGAAAACGCCCGCGTCAGATCAAGGTGGCGTTGGGCGAGCTTGCCAGCCTGTCTGAAAAGCTGATGCAGTTGGCGCGCGCTGACGCCGGAGTGGCCGTTGCCGGCAACCCCGCCGACCTCGCCGCGGTCGCTGCACTGGTGGTGGAAGACTTCGAACAGCGCAGCGAAAACAAGGGCCGCCTTCGCCTCGAAACGCCTGACAAAGGCAAGGCGATGGCCGCGATCGACACGGATGCACTGGCCATCGTCCTGCGCAACCTCATCGAGAATGCCTTGCGGCATGGCACCGAAGGCGGAGCGGTGGTCGTGCACATAGACGAGGACGCCCGACTCAGCGTGGTCAGCCAAGGCCCGGTGGTTTCCGCGCCTGCTGGCCTGATCAGGCGGTTCGAACGCGGCGCAACAGGTGCCGAGGGATCGGGCCTCGGCCTGGCGATCGTCAACCGGATCCTGCAACAGATCGATGCGTCACTGGCGCTGAATTCACCCGCATCAGGCCGACAAGACGGATTTGAAGCGACGATCCGGTTTCCCAAGGCATAGCATCAGCTGCGCCTGACCGCCCGTGCCGGATTGCCGACCACGGTGGTATTGTCGGGCACGTCGCGCGTCACCACCGCACCGGCGCCGACGATGGCGCCCTCGCCGATGCTGACGCCGCCAAGAATGATGGCACCGCCACCGATCCAGGCATTGGCACCGATCTCGACCGGCCTGGCGATCTCCAGTCCCGCTTGCCGCCCACTGGCCTCTTTGTGATGCTCGGCGCAGTAGATTTGCACATGGGGGCCGAGTAGCGTTCCCCTGCCGATGCGTACGCTTGCCGTGTCGAGGATGGTGCAGCCGGCATTGAGAAAGACGCCGTCGCCGAGAAAGATGTTGAAGCCATAGGCGCAGTGGAACGGCGCCTCGATGCGGGCGCCCTCACCGGCCTTGCCGAGCAACGCCTTCAGGCTTGGCCCGAGATTGCCGCGCTGCCGCGGCGGCAGGCAATTGTGCTCGAACACCGCGTCGCGCGTTGTCGCCCGCAACGCCTCGAGTTCGTCGTCGAGGCACGTGTACCATTGGCCGGCCGCCATCTTTGCGCGCTCGCTTTCAGCCATGACGGTGTCTCCAGTTGACGTCTTTGCCAAAGCACAATTGCAATGGACAGGAAAGTGCCAATGCCTCTGCAACACCGGGCGCAAAAACCATTCCAATTTTCGAAGTCATGCGCTGGCCAAATGCCGGACCTATGCTAGCCTGCTCTTGCCGGAGAGATCGAGGGGATCAACAATGCTCTATATTCTCGCACTCCTGATCGGCGTCATTGCCGGTCTTCGCGCCATGACCGCGCCAGCCGCCGTCGCCTGGGGCGCCTGGCTCGGCTGGCTGCCGGTTGCCGGCACCTGGGCGAGCTTCATGAGCCAATGGGCGGCCGTCGGCATTTTCACCATCCTGGCCATCGTCGAGATGGTCACCGACCAATTGCCGTCGACGCCAAGCCGCAAGGTACCGCAGCAATTCGGCGCCCGCATCATCATGGGTGCCTTCACCGGCGCGGTCATCGGCGCGACAGGCGGCGCCACCATCGGCGGCCTGATCGCCGGCGCCATCGGCGCGGTCATCGGCACGCTGGGCGGCGCCGAGGCGCGCGGCCGGCTCGCCGCCGCCTTCGGCAAGGATCCGCCCGCCGCCTTCATCGAGGATGCGGTGGCGATCATCGGCGGCCTCCTGATCGTGGCGGCGGTGGCATGACGGCCAAGACGTTCGACGCTATCGTCATCGGCGCCGGACAGGCCGGGCCGCCATTGGCGGGCCAACTGACGGAAGCCGGCATGAGCGTGGCGCTGATCGAGCGCAAGCTGGTCGGCGGCACCTGCGTCAACACCGGCTGCATGCCGACCAAGACCATGGTCGCCAGTGCCTATGCCGCGCAGCTGGCGCGGCGTGCGGCCGACTATGGCGTCACGCTCGGCGGCCCCGTCGGCGTCGACTATGCCAGGATCAAGGCGCGCAAGGACAAGGTGACGATCGACGCCCGCAGCAATCTGGAGAGTTGGATAGGCGGAATGAAGGGCTGCACGCTCTACCGTGGCCATGCGCGTTTCGAATCCTCCAACACGGTGCGCGTCGGCAACGAGCTTCTGACCGCCGAAAAAATCTTCCTCAACACCGGCGGCCGCGCCTCGGTGCCGGATTTGCCCGGCATTCACGACATCGACTATCTGACCAATTCGTCGATGATGGATCTCGACGTGCTGCCGCGCCATCTCGTCGTCGTCGGCGGCAGCTATGTCTCGCTCGAATTCGCGCAGATGTTCCGCCGCTTCGGCAGCGAAGTCACCGTCATCGAGAAGAGCCCCCGCCTGACCGGCCGCGAGGACGAGGATGTCTCGGCCGCCATCCTGTCGATCCTCGAAAACGAAGACATTACAGTCCATGTCGGTGCCGACGACATCAGCTTCGCCAAGCAGGGCAAGGACATCGCGGTGACCTTCTCGGCCGGCAAACCGCCGGCGGTCGGATCGCATGTGCTGCTGGCTCTGGGTAGGACGCCCAACACCGACGACCTCGGCCTCGATAGAGCAGGCGTCGAGGTCGACCGGCGCGGCTTCGTCATTGTCGACGACCAGCTGCGCACCAGCGTGCCCGGTATCTGGGCGATGGGCGACTGCAACGGCAAGGGTGCCTTCACCCACACCTCCTACAACGACTACGAGATCGTCGCCGCCAACCTGCTCGACAACGATCCGCGCAAGGTCAGCGACCGCATCGAAGCTTATGCGCTCTACATCGACCCGCCGCTCGGCCGCTGCGGGATGAGCGAGGCCGCGGTGAAGAAATCCGGCCGCCGCGCACTGATCGGCCAGCGGCCGATGACCCGCGTCGGTCGCGCTGTTGAAAAGGGCGAGACGCAAGGCTTCATGAAGATCCTGGTCGATGCAGACACCAGGGAAATCCTCGGCTGCTCGGTGCTCGGCCCCGGCGGCGACGAGGCGGTGCATTGCGTGCTTGACCTGATGTACGCCAAGGCGCCCGTCGACACGCTCGCGCGCGCCGTGCACATCCATCCCAATGTCTCGGAATTGCTGCCGACCATTGCCCAGGAGTTGAAGCCGCTGGTTTGAGAGCGCCTGCGGCAACCCATAAGGCCCTTCTTTTTCTGAATTGCTGGATGTGGCCGCACGCGTCTTCACCGCCTTCGGCCATGGCGCAACACTTGCCCTGCTGGCGGTCACCGTCGCTGAGGCTCCGCAGAGTTACCTCTTGCGCCCATAGCGCGGCCGGCTGGACCAATCGACATCGGCACCCTCAAAAAGGCATGTCTCATGCTCTTGATGGAGGAAGTCATGCAAAAATCGATCGAACGCATCGCTGGCGAGAGCGAGGGCGTTTCCTACGAATTCCCGCTGTTCCGCTTTGCGGGCGCGGACAAGGCTGCCCCTTCGGCCTATCTGCAGGCAGCTCTCCATGCCGGTGAATTGCCGGGCGTCGTCGCCATCGACGCGCTGATGCCGACGCTCAACAAGGCGGAGGCCGAGGGTCGCATCAAGGGCAACCTCACCATCGTGCCCTGGGCCAACCCGATCGGCCGGGCGCAGTATCATTTCGGCGAGCATCAAGGCCGCTTCCATCTGGGCACGCGCACCAATTTCAACCGCGGCTTTCCGCTGCTCGCCGCGCCAGACATAGCCCTCTTGCACGACACCGCACTTGGCACGGCCGACCAGCGGCTGAAGACCCGGCTGGTGCAACTGTCGCTTGGCCATGACATCGTGCTCGACCTGCACTGCGACGACGAAGGCCTCGCCTATCTCTACGTCCACACCAGCCTGTGGCCGGCAATGGCCGATTGTGCGGCCGCCATGGGCGTCGATGCGGTCGTGCTGTGGAGCGAGGACACCGATGGCACCTTCGAAGGCGCCTCGATCATGCCCTACCAAAACGTTCCCGATGATGTGGCCAAGCTCGACCGCCGCGTCGCCACCACGGTCGAATATCGCGGCATCCTCGATGTCGACGGCTCCTTGGCCGCCTCCGACGCCGAAGGGCTATACCGGCTGCTGGTGGCGCGCGGCGTGATCGCCGATGCCACGCTGCCCGCGCCTGGCTCGTTCAAAGGGGTCGTCGCGCCGCTGGAGAACATCGACATGATGCCGGCGCCCCGAGCCGGTGCCGTGCTCTATGACGTGAAGCCCGGCGACCGTGTCGCCAAAGGCGCGCGCCTCGCCACCATCGTCCATGCACCAGGCGAAGCCGATGGCCGCACGGAGGTCTTCGCACCGCAAGACGGCGTCATCCTGACCCGCCGCTCGCGCCGCATCATCCGCGCCGGCGAAGATCTTCTGAAACTGGTCGGCGACAGGAAGAGCGCCGATGCCCGATCAGGGACGCTGGAGGACTGAGAAAACTTCGTCATTCTAGGGCGGAGCAAGGAGCGAAGCGACGCGGCGCAGACCCTAGAATCCTGTGTGTTGTTGCCATGCTATGGTTGAGGTGGGAAGGAGACCGAGAGGATCCTGGTCGTCCTTTCGAGGACAGGCCGTGGCATGGCTCGATCCCTTCCCACCGGTGACCATCAACCTGAACAGTTGCACGGGGCTGTTAGCTGCAGACCCCGCACCACAGGAAGAGGCATGGACATGATAATGCAGAACTATGTCGGCTGCGATATCTCAAAGCAGTGGCTCGATTTTTTTGATGAGACAAGCGGGCATTGCCAGCGCATCGACAACCAAGCCGATGTGATCGCTGCCTATGTGGCAGGTCTTCACCCCGGCCGAGATTTTGTGGTCATGGAGGCGACGGGCGTTCATGACCGGCTGCTGCGCCATGCGCTGGCCAAGGCAGGCGTCGCCTTCTCGCGGCACAATCCGGCACACACTCACCACTATGCGAAGTCGACGAGACGGCGCGCCAAGACCGATCGTCTCGACGCCAGGATGCTGAGCGGCTACGGCCGTCGCTATCACCCCGAAGCCGAGCCGGCACCGCGCGAAGAAGGTGAACACCTTCAATCGCTTGCCCGCCACCGTGACCAACTGGTCGATATCAGGGCAAAGTTGAAGAAGCTTCGCACCGAGGCCTTCGACGAGATCGTCATCGCCGAACTCGAAGAGCTGATCGCCAACTTCAACACACGCATCAAGGGGATCGAGGGGCAGATCGCCGAGGCCATTCGTCAAGCCGAGGATACTGCCCGCGACAACGCGCTGATGATCTCCGTACCCGGCGTCTCCAAGGTCACCGCATTCTCTCTGCTGGCGCACCTGCCCGAGCTCGGCCTGCGTTCACCCAAGTCAATCGCGGCACTCGCCGGCCTTGCCCCTTTCGACAACAAGAGCGGCAAGCTCAATCGCAGGAGCCAGATCCAGGGTGGCCGATCGCGCGTGCGTCGTGCCCTTTACATGGCAGCGCTGGGCGCCATCCGAGCCTGTGAGCGCTTCCGAGCTTTCTACAGCGCCATCGCAGCCCGATCAGGGTCAAAGAAGCTGGCCATCATTGCCGTCGCAAGGAAGCTCCTCGTCGTCCTCAACGCTATCATCCGAGACAAAAAAGCATTCGCATGAACACAGTTGCCATGCCGTTACATCTAAGCCCGCATCGATTGAGAATTCTGCTCCGTGGTACCCAACGGCGAAGGTCGCGGCATGGATCCCTTGGGCTGCGGAGCAGCTCCAGGGGTCTGCGCGTCCGCTTCGCCCGTGGATGACAGAGGCGCGGGCTTCCGCCCTTGCCCAACTGGCTACCCTATGCAGGACTATTAGCCAGAAATGGCCTGCCGCGCCTTCGCCTCCAGCCATTCTGCCATCTGCCGGTAGGGCACCGGCCCGTGACTGATGCGGGCGACGCCGAGTTCGGCCAGCCGCTGACGCTGCGGCACATGCGCCAGCGCGATGATGTTGACCGGCAACGCGATTGCCTTGCAGAGTGCCTCGATGAGGCCCTCATCGCCAAGACCCGGCGCGAAAAAGCCGCTCGCTCCGGCCTTTTCATAGGCCCGCGCCCGTTCGATCGCCTGATCGAGCAGCGCCTTGTCGTGCGCATCCGGCTTGGCCTTGAGGAAGATGTCGGTTCGGGCGTTGAGGAAGGCCGGGATGCCGGAGGCCTTGACGGCAGCCGCCGCGGCTTCGATGCGTTTCACCTGCACGGCCATATCATGCAGGCCAGTGCCGCCGACAATCTGATCCTCGAAATTGAAACCGACGGCACCGGCCTGCAAGGCAAGCGTCACGGTGCGGGCGACGATGTCCGGGTCGACGCCATAACCGCCTTCAAGGTCCATGGTCACCGGCAAGTCGACCGACCCGACGATGCGCCTGATGTTGTCGAGTGCCAGCTCCAGCGGGATCTTCTCGCCATCGGCGTATCCGAACGCGGCCGCCACCGGCCAGCTTCCGGTGGCGATCGCCTTGGCGCCTGCTTTCTCGACGATCTTGGCCGAGCCCGGATCCCATGCATTGTAGAGGACGATTGGGTTTCCCTTGAGGTGGAGGGAATGGAACGTGCGCGCGCGCTCGATTTGCTTGGTCATCGGTGTTTCCCATGTTCCTGCTGTTGGATGAACAATCTAGGCCGCGCTGTCGGCTCTGGCGATGTGCCATGAGATGCAGAAGCTGCGGCCACCGGACAGGCTTTTCAAACCTGTTGCGTAACCTCCCTTTCGCAGCTATGGATTTCGCCATGAACATGCGTTCGACCAAGACCATTTGGTGGTGGGCCTGCTGACTGCGGCCTGTTCGAACACGTGCGCGTGAAAAGAGAGGGTGGCCGCAACGGAAAGTCCGGGCGGCCATTTGTTTTTTCCAAGCCATTCCCGGGTCCGTTGCCCCAAATAAGCTGATGGAGACGGCAATGACGATGAAGGTTCTGGATAACGGGGCGGAAAGTTTCGTGACCGCGGGTGGCGTGACCATCACCCGCGAGCGCCACGACCGGCCCTATGCGGGCGCGATCGACGCTTACGTCGACGGCCTGAATTCGCGCCGCGGCGCCGTGTTTTCCTCGAACTACGAATATCCCGGTCGCTACACGCGCTGGGACACCGCCATCATCGATCCGCCGCTGGTCATCTCGGCACGCGGCCGCGCCATGCGCATTGAGGCGCTGAACCGCCGTGGCGAAGCGCTGTTACCGGTCATCGGCAACGCGCTGGGTGGGCTCGCCGACGTCACCATCACCGAGACATCGAAAAAGCTCATCCGCCTCGACGTCGCCAAGCCCGGCCGCGTCTTCACCGAGGAGGAGCGCAGCCGCGTTCCTTCGGTGTTCACCGTCCTGCGCGCCATCACTGCCTTGTTCAAGACCGAGGAAGACGCCAATCTCGGTCTCTACGGTGCTTTCGGCTACGACCTCGCCTTCCAGTTCGACCCGGTCGACTACAAGCTCGAGCGCAAGCAAAATCAACGCGACCTGGTGCTGTTCCTGCCCGATGAGATCCTGGTCGTCGACCATTATTCGGCTAAGGCCTGGACCGACCGCTACGACTATGCCGGCGACGGGTTTTCGACGGAAGGATTGCCGCGCGACGAAATCGCCGAGCCGTTCAAGAGCCCCGACCGCATCCCGCCGCGCGGCGACCATGAGCCCGGCGAATACGCCAATCTGGTGCGCAAGGCGATGGACAGTTTCAAGCGCGGCGACCTGTTCGAGGTCGTCCCCGGACAGATGTTCTACGAGCGCTGCGAGACGCAGCCATCCGAGATTTCGCGCAAACTGAAGTCGATCAACCCCTCGCCCTATTCCTTCTTCATCAATCTGGGCGAAGGCGAATATCTGATCGGCGCCTCGCCCGAAATGTTCGTGCGCGTCAACGGCCGCCGTGTCGAGACCTGCCCGATCTCGGGCACCATCAAGCGCGGCGACGATGCCATCTCCGACTCCGAGCAGATCCTGAAACTGCTGAACTCCAAGAAGGACGAATCCGAACTGACCATGTGCTCGGACGTCGACCGCAACGACAAGTCGCGGGTCTGCGAGCCGGGTTCGGTGCGCGTTATCGGCCGCCGCCAGATCGAGATGTATTCGCGCCTGATCCACACCGTCGATCACATCGAAGGTCGGCTGCGCGAAGGCATGGATGCCTTCGACGCGTTTCTGTCGCATGCCTGGGCGGTCACCGTCACCGGCGCGCCGAAACTGTGGGCCATGCGCTTCATCGAACAGAACGAAAAGAGCCCGCGCGCCTGGTATGGTGGCGCGATCGGCATGGTCAATTTCAACGGCGACATGAACACCGGCCTCACGCTTCGCACCATCCGCATCAAGGACGGCATTGCCGAAGTGCGCGCCGGCGCCACATTACTCTTCGACAGCGTTCCCGAGGAAGAAGAGGCCGAAACCGAACTGAAGGCATCCGCCATGCTCTCCGCCATTCGCGACGCCAAGACAGGCAATTCCGCCAGCACCGAGCGCACGACCGCGCGCGTTGGCGACGGCGTCAACATCCTGCTTGTCGACCACGAGGACTCGTTCGTCCACACGCTGGCCAATTATTTCCGCCAGACCGGAGCCAATGTCTCGACCGTGCGCACGCCGGTGCCGGAGGAAGTGTTCGACCGGCTGAAGCCCGACCTCGTCGTGCTGTCGCCAGGACCGGGCACGCCGAAGGACTTCGATTGCGCCGCAACCATCAGACGAGCCCGCACCCGCGACCTGCCGATCTTCGGCGTCTGCCTCGGCCTGCAAGCCCTGGCCGAGGCCTATGGCGGCGAACTGCGGCAACTGCACATACCGATGCACGGCAAGCCGTCGCGCATCCGCGTCTCCAAGCCCGGCATCATCTTCTCCGGCCTGCCCAAGGAAGTCACCGTCGGCCGCTATCACTCGATCTTTGCCGACCCGGTGCGGCTGCCCGACGATTTCATCGTCACGGCGGAAACCGAAGATGGCGTCATCATGGCCTTCGAACACCGCAAGGAACCGATCGCGGCGGTGCAGTTCCACCCGGAATCGATCATGACGCTCGGCCACAATGCCGGGATGCGCATCATCGAGAACATAGTCGCCCACCTGCCGCGCAAGGCCAAGGAAAAGGCCGCCTGACAATCATGGCCGAAACCGAGGACACAATGGCGATCGCGGCCAAGGCGGCCGCGAAGCGCAAGGTCGCCAACCTTGCGTTCTGGTCGATCATCATTGCGGCAATCGTGCTCGGCTTGAAGCTCGTCGCCTGGTACGTCACCGGCTCGGTCGCGCTCTATTCGGACGCGCTGGAATCGATCGTCAACGTCATTGCGTCGATCGCCGCTTTCTGGGCGATCCAGGTCAGCTACAGGCCGGCCGACCAGGACCATCCCTTCGGCCACCACAAGGCGGAGTATTTCTCGGCGGTGCTGGAAGGCGTGCTGATCGTTCTCGCCGCACTTTTGATCCTCAACGAGGTCTGGCGCTCCTGGCAGACCCCGGCACCGCTCGAACAGCCCTGGGAAGGTCTTTCCGTCAACGGCGTCGCTACCGTTATCAATGCCTTCTGGGCGTGGACGCTGATCCGCGCCGGCAGGGCGGAGAAGTCACCGGCGCTGGTCGCCGACGGCAACCATATCATGACCGACGTGGTCACCTCGATCGGTGTCTTCGGCGGCCTGGTCGGTGCGGTCCTGACCGGCTGGCAGATTCTCGATCCAGCACTTGCCGTCCTCGTGGCGCTGAACATCCTGTGGCAGGGCTGGCATGTCATTGGCTCGTCGATGAACGGCCTGATGGATCGCGCCGTAGACACGCAAGAGCACATGCGCATCCGCGACGTCATCTCGGCCAATTGCAAGGGTGCGATCGAGGTGCATGACCTCAAGACCCGCATCGCCGGCCGCGCCACCTTCATCGAATTCCATCTGGTCGTCGATGCCGACATGTCGGTCGGCGCCAGCCATGTCATCTGCGACCGCATCGAGGACGCCCTGAAGGCCGAAATCCCCTCCGTGCGGGTCACCATCCACGTCGAGCCCGACGACGAAGCCAAGCTGCCCAAGGGCACGACGGCGGTGCCGTTCGCGTGAGGCGGTTCACCAGGTCTCGATTGAGAGATCTTTGATACGCTCGAATTCCCGGACATTGCGGGTCATCAGTGTGAGGTTTCGAGCGCGCGCCTGCCCGCCGATCAACGCATCGTAGGGACCGATCGGAGTTCCCAACGTCGCAAGCGTTGCCCGAATCTCGCCGGCATGTCTCGCGTCTTCCCGGTCAAATTCGAGGACGGGGAACTGCAGAGCTTCTATGCGTGCCAAATTTTCGGGCCTTCGCTGGCTCTTTTCAGCACCATAGTACAATTCGTGCACCACTATCGCCGAGAGGGCAAAGTCCTGCGGCGTGCGCTGTTTGAGTAATGTCAGCAGACCCTCATCGCCCTTGATAACCGCGATAATGGCATTGGTGTCGAGCAGGTAGATCACTTGAAGACGTCATCCAAGGCGGGTCGATCCTGGCCGTCCTGACGTTCCAGCGCTGCCTCGGCGAAATCATTATCAAGCGGTCCGATCACTTGGTCGAGCCACGCCCAATCCTGCGCAAGCGGTTCCAGGATGACGGTTTGCCCGTGACGGCGAATCGAAACCTCATCTGTTTCGAAACGGAACTCCTTGGGCAGACGCACAGCTTGTGACCGGCCCGACCAGAACACTTTTGCCTTGTCCATCATGCTATCCTCGAATGAGATATAGCAAAGATATATCCCTTCATGACGACGTAGACAAGTCCGAACTCAAGGCGCGCAGGCCGATTGCGGCATCGGCTGCAGCCTATAGACCTTGTCGTCCGACTTGGTCTTGCCGTCGGCGGCCTTCGAGCACAGATCGACGATCGCGAGTGCGCTGTTGGGATTGGCCAGCATCATGGTGCCGTCGGCGCCGCGCTTGAGGAAAATCTCCTTCTGCGCGATGTCGCAGGAGAAGTCGCTCATCTTCGAACTTGCCGCACAGCGCCACTGGTCGGCCTCGCCCTGGCAGGAATAGGTCTGCGTCACCTCCGCCGATTTCTGCCGCGTGGTGACGGTAACGGCAATGTCGGCACCGTCTGGCCAGTTGGCGGCGTCACTGCCCGAGGCGAAGGACGCCAGTTCTACCGGGCCGCGGAAAACCCGGATCGACTGCGTCAGTTGATCGGGATGCGAGCCGAGATGCGCTGCATCGTAGTCGCGCCCATAGCAGAACGCCTGGTCCGGCTTCAGCCGTTCGCGCAGAGGCGGCCCAAGCGCGGGGTCGACTGGATCGATGCGTGCGAACTCCGCCTTGCAGGTCGCGGCCGGCATTGGGTCGAGGCGGAAATTGTCGTCCTCAGAACCCAGCGCCTGCCTGTCATATTCCGCTGCGCCCAACTCCTCTTCCGAATCGGCATCGAGATAGATGTCGGGCTGCAGATCCGAGAGGAGCAGCCGGCCCTTGTCGTCGACCTTCAGCGATGCAAGCGTCCGGTCGCACTCCATACCGCAATGGATGGGGTCTGTCTTGCCGTCCTCCGACACATGATTGCACCAGCCGCCGGCCCATTCCGGCGCCTTGGCGCCGCGCACGGTGGTGGCGATGAAGGCATTGTAGGATGTGTCGGAATTCACGGTCGGCTCTTCATTCGGCCGGCTGACCGGATCATGGCCGTAGTAGAAGAAGATCCGCGCCACCTTCTGCTTCGGGTGCGCCTTTAGATGCGCCGTATCATAGACGCGGCCGAAACAGGCATCAGTGTGGTTGGGACTGAGTTCGGTGAGCTTGAGCGCATCGTCAGCGGAGGCCGATCCGGCAAGCACGCCAAGCAGCGCCGCGCCAAACCCGGCGCCGGCGACTGTCTTCCATTCTCCTGTCCTGAACGCCATGTGATCTCTCCTCCGCATCGACAGGACGCAACGTCAATTTATGCTAGTATTGCGGCTGGAGTCGCGCAATTCGCGGTGAGCCGCCAAGCGGGGGAGGATGCCATGCGCCGGCGCGATATGTTCCGCGCGATTCTTGCCGGAACTGGAACGGTTCTTGGTCTGCGGGCGGTGCAGGCAGCCACCACCGAGCCCACAAGGCAGAAGGTCGCCTACCACTTGAGCGACACCGACAAGGTCAATTTCGTGCTCGGCAACATCAAGAACCACTATGATGGCACCGGCGGCAATGTCGACATCGTGCTGGTCGTGCATGGCCCTGCCTTGGCAGCCTTCAAGTCGAAAGGCATATCGGCCGCGATCTCCGGGCGCTTCGCCGGCCTGGTGCAACAGGGGCTGGAACCCCATGCCTGCGCCAACACCATGCAAGGCATGGATATTTCGCTCGCCGACCTGCTCGCCGGGTTCCATGCCGCCGACAAGGGTGGCGTCGTCAAACTCGCCGAATTGCAAGGCCAGGGTTACGCCTATCTGCGCCCGTGAGGCTTGAACACCGGGGTGGCAAGGGCCTACGAAGGGCAGGCAGACATCCCGGAGGAAGAACCGTGCCAGCCACCACACTCAGCATACCCGATCTCGCCGGCAAGGCGGTGCTGGTCACCGGTGCGTCGACCGGCATCGGCGCGGCGCTCGCGCTGGCTTATGCAGCGCAGAAATGCAAGGTGGCGCTGCACTACAATTCGAGCCGCGACGCCGCCGAAAGGCTCGGGTTGACGATCGCCGACAAGGGCGGCGAGGTGTTTCTCGTCCAGGGCGATTTCTCCGTTGCCGCCGATGTCGAACACGTCGTCGAGGAGAGCGCGCAGTATTTCGGCCGCCTCGACGGGCTGGTCAACAATGCCGGCGGCATGCTTGGCCGCGTGCCCTACGCAGAGCAGACCGAAGCGCATTACGACGCGGTGATGGACCTCAATGCGCGTTCGGTATTGACCGCCTCGCGCAGGGCGATCCCGTGGCTGAAGAAACAGGGCGGCTTCATCGTCAACACCTCGTCGATCGCCGCGCGCAATGGAGCGGGCGGCGGCGCCGGACTTTACGGCTCGGCCAAGGCATTCGTCTCCAATGTGACGCGCGGCATGGCCAAGGAGCTGATCGGCTTCGGCATCCGCGTCAACGCGGTGGCGCCCGGCACCATTCTGACGCCGTTCCACGAGCGCTATTCGACCGACGACCAGATGAAAGGCATGATCGCCACCATTCCGCAGGGGCGTGCCGGCACGGCTGAGGATTGCGTCGGCGCCTATCTGTTCCTCTCTTCCGATCTTTTGAGCGGCTACATCACCGGCCAGGTGATCGAGGTGAATGGCGGCCAGTTGATGCCTTGAGCGGCTATCGGCATACTGGCTATCTGCATGTTCTTGTCGACAACCTCAAACGGAGACAACGGAATGTACGGACTGATCGGCAAGATGCGGGCGGCGCGCGGCCAGCGTGACGCGGTCATCGACCTCCTGCGCGCCAGCACCGGCGCCCTGCCGGGTTGCCTCAACTACATCATCGCCCGCGACCCCGCGGATGCCGATGCTATCTGGGTCACCGAAGTGTGGATCGACGCCGAAAGTCACAAGGCATCGCTGCAGCTTCCGGAAGTCCAGGCGACGATCGCCAAGGCCCGGCCGTTCATCGCCGGCTTTGAATTCCAGGTCGAAACCCATCCTGTCGGCGGCTTCGGGCTGGCCGACGCCAAGACCGGCTGACCAGGACAGACGGTAAAGCCGCCGCCCCAGAAACTCAAAACCGATCGGTCGCATCCGTCAGCGGTGCCGCCCTGCAACAGCCCATGTCAGCCTGGGCCGCTGCGGAGAAAAATACTTGACTCCTATACTCATATTTGAGAACGCGGGGACGCAATCAAGCATGAGACGGTGGAGACGAGTTGATGCGAACAAGGCTGACGACATGGCGCCTGTGGATCTCATTGCTGGGCAGCGCGGCAATGCTCGGCCAGTCCGGCGCTGCACATGCGCAGGACAGCGAAACGTCCACCATGCTCGGCAACATCGAGGTCACCGCGCAGAGTAATGAAATCCTGAAGCAGGATGGCTATGTCGCTAAGAAGGACCGCATCGGCACCAAGACCGACACACCGCTCGCCAGGATTCCGCAGGCCATTTCGGTGGTGACGCAGAAGCAGATCGAGGACCAGAAGCCGCGCACGCTGAACGAAACGCTCGGCTACACCGCCAGCGCCAATCCCAACAGCTTCGGTTTCGACACCCGCTACGACGCGTTTTTCCTGCGCGGCTTCCAGGCCTTCTACAACGGTATGTTCCGCGATGGGCTGCGCCAGTACAACGGCCCCTCGGCCTGGTTCAAGACCGAGCCCTACGGCATCGAGGGCGTCACCATCCTGAAAGGCCCGGCATCGTCGCTCTACGGCGTCAGCGGTCCCGGCGGCATCGTCAACGTCGTCACCAAGCGCCCCAAGGATGAGCCCTATCGAGAGATCGAACTGCTCGCCGGCGAGCACAACCGGTTTCAGGCAGCCCTTGACGCCTCCGGGCCCGTGAACGAAGACGGCACAATCCTCTATCGCTTCACCAGCCTCGGCCGCAAAAGCGATACCGAATTGTCGGGCTATCCCGACGACAAGATCTATCTGGCGCCGGCCGTCACTTTCAAGCCGGACGAGGACACCAAGCTCACCATTCTTGGCGAATATTCGAAATCGGTCGCCGGTGGCACGGCCGCCTTCTACAATTCAGGCTATGGCGTGCTGTCCGACGTCTATGAGGGCGATCCGGCCTGGAACGATTTCGACCAGACCCAGGGCCGCATCGGCTACGAGTTCGAGCACCGTTTCAGCGATGTGCTGACGGTGCGCCAGAACCTGCGCTACAACGCCGTCGACAGCGACATCGAGTACAGCGGCCACTATCCGGACGGCGCCGACCTGAAGCGCTACTGGGGCCACTACACCGAGACCATGAAGAACTTCGTCGTCGACAACATGGCGCAGTTCGAGTTCGACACCGGCGCGGTCAGGCACACCGCCGTCGGCGGCGTCGACTATGCCTGGTCGGACTACGATGCCGGCAGCGGTCTGTCCTATGTCTCGGTCGACGATATCAAGGCGATGCCGGTTCCCCACTCCGGCGGACAGCAGATGAACCAGCTCGGCGTCTATCTGCACGACCAGATGGAGTGGAATGACTTCACCCTGTTCACCAGCGGCCGCTACGACTGGGTAGACACGACCTCCACAGCGGCCGACTACAGCACGTCGAAGCAGAAGGACAGCGCCTTTTCCGGCCGTCTCGGCCTGTCCTACCAGACCGAATGGGGCATCACGCCCTATGTCAATTATTCGACCTCGTTCTCGCCCAACATCGGCTTCGTCTATGACGACGTTACCAGCCCTGTCGGCCGCGTCGCCCGCCCGACGATTGCCACGCAGAAGGAGATCGGCGTCAAATACGATATCCCGAACTACAATGCGACCGTCAGCGCCGCGCTGTTCGACATCGACCAGAAGGACGGCGTCGTCTTCGACGCCTCGACCGGCATCAACAAGCAGCGCCAGCTCGACCTGAACTCGCGTGGCGTTGAACTGGAAGCCAATGCCTCGCTCGACAACGGCTTCAGCTTCATCGCTTCCTATACGTATCTTCGCGTCAGGATCGAGCAGGGCGCCGAAGGAACCGATGGCAAGGAGCTATCAGCGACGCCGAACCACATCCTGTCGCTGTGGGGCCACTATCAGTTCGAGAATGGCACGCTGGAAGGGCTGGGGCTGGGCACGGGCGTGCGCGTCGCCGGCTCGAGCTATGGCGACGACACCAACACGTTCAAGAACAGCGCCCGCGCCTTCGTCGACGCCTCGCTCTCCTATGATTTCGGCTATCGCAATCCGAAGTTGGAAGGCGTCAAGCTGCAGGTCAACGCCAAGAACCTGTTCGACAGCCAGAAGACCATCTGCTCGGCCGGCTATTGCTACCGCGACGAAGGCCGCTCACTGTTCGCCAGCCTGCGCTACCGCTTCTGACGAGAGCCTAGATTAGCCCGCCCTCGGATGGTGGCAGGCGACGAAGTGATTCTTGTCGACGAGCGAAAGTACCGGACGCTCGTGGCGGCAGACCGAAGTCGCCGCCACGCAACGCGTGTGGAAGCGGCAGCCTGACGGCGGGTCGAGCGGGCTCGGCAGATCGCCCTTGAGCATGATCCGCTGGCCTGGCCGGTTGTCGACGTCGGGTACCGGCACTGCCGAGCGAAGCGCTATCGTGTAGTGATGCCGTGGCATTGAAAAGACAGCGTCGACAGGGCCCGTTTCGACGATCGAACCCATATACATCACCGCCACCCGCGATGAGAACTGCCTGACCACCGAGAGATCGTGGGCGATGAACACATAGGTCAGATTGAACTCGTCGCGCAGGTCGCAAAGCAGGTTGATGATCTGCGCCTGGATCGACACGTCCAACGCCGACACCGGTTCGTCGGCAACGATCAGCCGCGGCCGCAGCGCCAGCGCGCGGGCGATGCCGATCCGCTGGCGCTGTCCGCCGGAGAATTCATGCGGAAAGCGCTGGGCATGCTCGGGAAGCAGTTCGACGCGGACCAGCAATTCCTCGACGCGATCCGCCATTTCCGATCGCGACAGTCTTTCATGCACGCGGAACGGGTCCGCCAGCAGGTCGCCGACGCGGCGGCGCGGGTTGAGCGAAGCGGCGGGATCCTGAAACACCATCTGCATCTGGCGGCGTATCGGCCGAAGCTGCCGTTGCGAGGCTTTGGTGATATCGCGGCCTTCGAATTCCAGTGACCCGGAGGTGATTTCCGTGAGCCGGACGAGGCAGCGCCCCAGCGTCGATTTTCCGCAGCCGGATTCGCCGACGATGCCAAGCGTCTCGCCCGGGAAGATATCGAGCGAGATCTGCTTCACCGCATGGACGACCCGCCGTTGAAAGGGCGAGCGCCCGACCGGATAGTGTTTCGACAGATCGCTGGTCCGCACCAGCGGTTTCGGCCTGGTTTCGCTCATGCCGGCACGGCTCTGCCAGCCGGCGTCGGCCGCAGATCCTGGCGGCCGTCCCGCGGAAGAAAGCAAGCCGACCGGTGCCCGCCTGCTCCAGCAAGCGCAGGCTGGGTGGCACAGGCTTCATGGCGGAATGTGCACCGCGGCCCGAAAGCGCAGCCCTGCGGCATCTGGCTCAGTTTCGGCGGGCTGCCGGGAATGGCCGTCAGTCGTGCGGGACGCGGACCTTGCATCGGCGGGATCGAGCCGAAAAGCCCCCACGCGTAGGGGTGAAGCGGCTCGCGGAAGAGCTGCCCCTTGCTGCCCTCCTCGACAACGCGCCCGGCATACATCACCAGCACGCGGTCGGCGACTTCGGCGACCACGCCGAGGTCATGGGTGACCAGGATGACGGCGGATCCGAACTCATTACGCAATCGACCGATCAGCTCCAGGATTTGCGCCTGCACCGTCACGTCAAGCGCCGTTGTCGGCTCATCGGCGATCAGCAGTGCCGGATTGCACGACAGCGCCATGGCGATAACGGCGCGCTGGCGCATGCCGCCGGACAACTGGTGAGGATAGCGGTCGACCGCGTTGTCGGGGCTCGGCAATCCAACCGCGTCGAGCAAGTCCACCGCCCTCTTGCGCGCAGTAGCGCGCGACAGCCGCTCATGCGCGCGGATCTGCTCGATGATCTGGTCGCCGATCGTATGTACTGGCGTCAGCGCCGTCATCGGATCCTGGAAGATCATCCCGATCTGCCGGCCGCGAATGGCATCGAGGGCTCGGCGCTTTAGACCCAGCAACTCCTGGCCGAGAAAACGCACCGACCCGGTGACGACGGCGTTGGGACTGCTGATCAAGCCCAGAATGGCGAGCAAGGTCTGGCTCTTGCCCGAACCGCTTTCACCGACGACGCCGAGGATCTCGCGCTGCGCGAGCGAGAACGAGACGCCGCTGACGGCAGGCACCACACCGCCCTCGGTGCGGAACGAGACGCACAGATTCTCAACGACCAGCAGCGGCCTGTCGGGGGGCATCTTGTCAATGGGCATCTCTAACCCTCGGATCGATGAAGACAAAGGCAACGTCGACGATGAAATTCGCCATCACGACGAAGAACGAGGCGTAGATGACCGTCGCCAGGATCATCGGCAGATCGAGCGTCTGCAAGGCGCCGTAGGTGAGCTTGCCGACCCCTTGCAGGCCGAACACCACCTCCGTCAGCAAGGCGCCGCCGCCGACCAAGGCGCCAAAATCCAGCCCGAACATGGTGACGAAGGCGACGAGCGAGGTTCTTAGGCCGTGATGCAGCAGCACCCGCCGCTCGCCGATGCCCTTGGCGCGCGCGGTGCGGATGAAATCCTCCTGCATGGTCTCGATGATCGAGGCCCGCAGCACGCGGCCGTAAAGTCCGATATAGAGCGTGGCGAGCGTGAACCAGGGAATGACAAGTGCCTTGAACCAGCCCCAGGGATCCTCGGTGAAAGGGATATAGCCGAGCGGCGGCACCCATGAGAACAGCCAGCTGTCATGCCAGCGGCTCTGCGTGACCAGATTGGCGACTTCGCCGAGCCAGAAGACCGGTATCGACACGCCGATCAGGCTGAGGATCATCAGCGTCCGGTCGAGCCACGTACCGCGCGTCGCGCCGGCGACAACGCCGACGATCAGCCCGCCGAGAAGCCAGAAGACGGCAGCGCCAAGCACCAGCGACAGAGTGATCGGGATCGCCTCGAGCACCGTTGGAACGACCTTCTGGCCGCGATTGACGAAGGAGGTGAGGTCGCGGCTGATGAAGAGCCGCTTCATCATCAGCGCGTATTGCACAGGCAGCGGCCGGTCGAGGCCGAAATCGTGCCGCACCTGGGCCAGCGTTTCCTGTGATGCATTGCGCCCGGCGATGCGCGCCGACGGGTCAGCGCCGGGGGTGGCGAAAAAGATCAAGAAGGCGACGACGCTGATGCCGAACATCACCAGCACCATCTGGCCGAGCCTGGAAATGAGCGCCGTCAGCATCAGACGACCCTGATCGACGACTTCGGGTCGAGCGCGTCGCGCACGCCGTCGCCCAATATGTTCAGTGCCAGCACCGTGATGACGATCGCCAACCCCGGCGCCAGGGCGACGATCGGGCGTGAATAGAGAAGCCCCTGCCCGTCCTGGATGATGGTGCCCCAACTCGCATCGGGAGGCTGCACGCCGATGGACAGGAAGGACAGCGAGGATTCGGTCATCATGTTCAGCGCCAGGATGAGCGGCACGAAGACGATGACCCGGGTGATCACATTGGGGAGGATATCATAGAGCAGGATACGCCAAGGCGACGCACCAATGCCGATCGCGGCCGTGACGAACTCGGCCTGCATCAACGACAGGACATGACCGCGAATGGGCCTGGCGACGTAAGGTACGTAGACGATGCCGATGATGAAGATCGGCAGCCAGAGACTGCCGGAGCTGATTTCGATCGGGCCAATGGTGATGCTTTGGGTGATCAGGACGATCGACAGCGAAATCGCCAGCAGGAAGATCGGAAACGCCCACAGCACATCGAGAATGCGCGACAGCAAGATGTCGACCAGACCGCCGAAAAAGCCGGAGATGACGCCGAGCAATGTCGCCAGGCCAAGGCATATCAACGCCGCGGCGCCAGCGATCAGCAACGAATTGCGACCGCCGTAAAGCAGGCGTGCGGCAACGTCGCGGCCCTGATTGTCGGCGCCCAGCATATAGGGTCCGAAATCCCAGGTCGGGCCAAGCGGCGTGAACCCCAGGCCAAGGCCTTCGGTCGAAGGCTCCAGCACCTGCCTGGTCTGGCCGTCTATGACGATCTCGCCATTGAGGTTGGTGGCGAAAGGATCGGTCTGCGCCACATAGCGGGCATAGAGAGGGGCTGCCAGCGAAGCGGCAGCGATCAGCACCAGGACGCCGAACGCCATGATGGCAGCCCGGTCGGCCCCGAGCTTGCGCCACGCCGTCCGCCATGGCCCCTCGGCGCCCCGGCGGATCCGAACCAGCACTTGCCCGCCAATCGAATTGTCCATGATGGGTATGAATTTCAGATCGGCGGGAAAAGCAACCGCGGCGGAGGATTGCGCATCGTTCCGCCGCGGATCGAATTGGGCCTGTTCACTCAACCCCTGATCACTCGACCCACGACTGGCTCATGATCCAGTAGAATTGCGGGCTGAAGACAAAATTCTTCAGCCGCGGCGAGATCAGGTCGACACGCTTCGGCGTGAACAGCACGGCCACGGGCGCGGCGTCGGTGACTGCTTTGTCGACGGCGGTCCACAGTTGCGCGCCCTTGGCAGGATCGGCGATCGTGGCGGTCTGAGCCTCGCCCATCTTCTTGTCGATCGACTTGTCGCAGAAGCCGGAAATGTTGACCGAGGCGTCCGAGCCAGGTGTGAACGAGGCGCAGCTGAACAGCACCTGCAGGAAGTCCGAAGGCGCGGGATAGTCCTGGAACCACTGCGAGATGGAAATCTGCACTTTGTTGTTGGTGTTCTGGATGTAGGTGAACTGGATGTTCTGCGAGATCGGCTTGATCGAGGTCTTGTAGCCCAGCCCGTTCAGCACATCCTGCAGGTACACGCCGATCGACTTCGACACTTCGGTGTCCTCGGTGATGATCGTCACCTCCTGGCCGGCTGTTCCGGAGGCGGCGACCAGCGCTTTGGCTTTCTCCAGGTCAGGCGCCGACCACTTTTCGCCGGGATTGGCCGTGAACGGGCAATAAGGCGCGTAGGACGGGAAATCCGGCGGCAGGATCTGGCAGGAAGGCTGCGCCAGATTGCTGCCGCCGAACAGCTTGACGATGGCCGCCCGGTCGATGGCGTAGTTGACCGCCTGCCGCACGCGGATGTCGTTGAACGGCGCGAGATTGGTGTTCATCGGCGCATACCACATCGCCGTCAGAGGATGCACGGAAACCTGCTTGGCATATTTCGTGCCCAGTTCCGCCAACCGGTCCGCCGGCGGTGGATCGAACATCCAATCAGCCTGGCCGTTTTCCACGGCGGTGACCGCCGCCTCGTCGGTGAGACCGAAGCCATAGTCTATCTCGTCGGGATAGCCGGCAGGCTGCGCCTCCTTGCTCCATTCCTTGAAATGCGGATTGCGCACCATCTTGAGCAGGCTGTTGGGATCGTAGCTGGCGATCATGTAGGGCCCGGTGCCCGGAATGGGCGCGGTCCCCGAATCCTTGAGGGGCGCCTCGGCGGGCAGGATCGCGGCGTGCGGGATCGAGATCTTCTGCAGGAAGTCCGGATCGGGCGCCACCAGATTGAAGGTGACGGTGCTCGCCGCCTCATCGGCGACGACCCCGCCCTCGAGCGTGCAGGTCGCCGGCGTCTTGAGGCATGTGTCGGCGCCGACAATGCCATTGTAGAGCGTGCCCGTCGTCGGGCCGCTGATCTTGAACATGCGCTGGAACGACGCCACGACATCGGCCGTCGTCAGGTCCGATCCGTCGGCGAACTTGATGCCCTTGCGCAGCTTGAAGACATATTTCTTGCCGCCGTCTTCCGGCTTGGGCAAGCTCTCGGCCAGGTCCGCCACCACCTCGAACCCGGTCTTGTCGCCGGTCTTGCGGAAGGTCACCAGCCCATCATAGAGGACATAGTTGATCTGGAAATATTGCAGCGTGTAGTTGATGTGCGGATCGATCGTGCCGGCAGCGGCGTTGGCGAGAAGCTTCAGCGTCCCGCCAGCCTTGCCTTCTTGCGCGGCCGCGCCTGTCACGGGTGCCATCAGCATCAGGCCAGCCAGGCCGACACCGGCCATCATTGCGCTAAAAACATTCCGGGACCGCATCGTCTTGCTCCTCTGGGGAAGTGGGTGATTGCAAACCACGATGTGCGCCAGGTGGCACACGCCGGACCGCGATCCATTGTACACAGCGTATGGCGCACGAAACCCGCCGGGATAGCTGTGAATTAAGATAGTTTTGGCCGTCCAGATGCGTCGCGAGCAACAAGCCGTGATCGTGCTGTGCTCATTTGTTGAGCATTTTTCGAACATGCCCGTTTGACAAACATTGGCTAGCGGGTAAGCTTTTGCTCATGCAAGGCGTATCCGGCGATTTCGAGAGCGAATTTCACACAGGCATGGGAATCGACGCCGCCATGGCGGCGGCGATGCGCGTGCTTGCGCCCGCCGGTTTCACCTCGCTGATCTACGACTACACGCCGGTCCCGGTCAGCCATGACGGCGAGTTGATCACGCCTTCGCTCATGGCCCTCGCCAACGTGCCGCCCGACATGCAGGACCTGTGGTGCAAGGGTGGCTACTATCAACTCGATCCGGTGCAGGAGGCTGCACTCGCGGTGTCGCGACCATTTCTGTGGTCGCACAAAGGGTCGCAGAGCCCGGTCATGCGACGCATCCTGCAGCGCAAGCATGACCCGGTGATAGGCTATCTCTTGGACACCAAGATGACATGCGGCGTGACGGTACCGATCCGCTTCGACGGCGGCGATCTCGCCACCTTCACCGCCATCCGCCTTGATCCGGAGCCGAATTTCGAAGCCGAGGCACAAGGGATGCTGCCCGGCATAGGCGACCTCGGTCACCTGTTCCACGATTGCGTCTATGCCGGGTTCGATCAGCGCACCAGGACAAGCCAGTATTTCCACCTGACATCACGGGAACGCCAGTGTCTGAGCCTCGCGGCTTGCGGATTGACGGCCAAGCAGATCGCCAATGAAATCTGCCGCAGCGTGCCGACCGCGACGCTGCATCTCAACGCCGCCAGCCGCAAACTCGGCGCCCGCAACCGCTTCCACGCCATCGCCCTGGCGGCACACTACCGGTTGCTCGGGCCGATCAGCCAGGGCCAGGACCTATCCCGCCGGCAGCATCAAAACTAACGTTATTGCTAGCTGGTCGCTTGCCGGTCCGCCTCTATACCCTTTGCCACGAGCACCCGCCGGAGACCGCTGATGAGCGGCCGCCGCCGAGCCAGCCAGGCAGAGGACACGATGGACAAGCTTGCAATATCGGAAGGGTTCAGCGCCTACGGGCCATACAGGACCTGGTACCGCGTGACGGGAGACCTGGCGTCGGGCAGGCTGCCGCTGGTCGTTGCTCATGGTGGTCCCGGTTGCACCCACGACTATGTCGACAGCTTCAAGGACATTGCCGGCTTCGGCCGCGCGGTGGTCCACTACGACCAGATCGGCAACGGACGATCCACCCATCTGCCGCACAAGGGCGGCGACTTCTGGACGGTCGAATTCTTCCTTGGCGAACTGGATGCGCTGCTTGCCCATCTCGGCATCCAGCAGCGTTACGCCCTGCTCGGGCAATCCTGGGGCGGCATGCTCGGTGCCGAGCATGCGGTGCGCCGGCCTGCGGGCCTCAAGGCACTGGTGCTCGCCAACTCGCTCGCCTCGATGAAGCTGTGGGTCGAAGGCGCGAGGCAACTGCGTGCGGAGCTGCCGGCAACGGTGCGACAGGCGCTCGATCGCCACGAAGCGGACGGGACGACGGACCATCCCGACTACCTCGCGGCGACCCGCGCATTCTACGACCGGCACGTCTGCCGCGTCGTGCCTTGGCCGGCGGGGGTGGCGCGCACCTTTGCCGCCATCGATGCCGATCCCACCGTCTACCGCACGATGAACGGCCCCAATGAATTCCACGTTGTCGGCACCATGCGCGACTGGACTGTTATCGATCGCCTGCCGCTGATCGAAGCGCCGACACTGGCCTTTCGCGGCCATTTCGATGAAGCCACGCCAGCCTGTGTCCAGCCCTTCCTCGACCATATTCCCACGGTCGAAGGCCATGTCTTCCCACTCTCAAGCCACATGCCGCATGTCGAGGAAAGGCAGGATTGCATGGCTGTCACCGAAGCGTTTCTGGCCCGCCATGACTAACCGCCGTTTCGCACGATAGCGAACGTCGACAGGAGATCGACGGTTATTCGTCGTCGCCCACGCCGCGAACGTCCCGGCGCCAGTAGGCCGTGACCAGGTGCTGGTCGCGCGACAGGCTCCATTGCTTGCGCACGATCTTGCGTATCTCCCGGAAATCGCCGAATTCGCATCCGGCCCAGACATAAAGGCCGTCGGCAAGCGCCATGTGACTACGCTCCAGCAAGGCGGCCGGCAACAGGCCCGCGGTGCCGGCCTCGCGGCCATGCCGGTAAAGCCAGGTGATGTCGATATTGTCGCCTTGCGCCAGCGCGATCCGGTCATCCGGGCCATCGACTTCGACCAGTGCTTCGGCGCGGGTTGACGGCGCCAGATGCTCGAGGATCCTGCCGATGGCGGGCAGTGCGGTGTCGTCGCCGAGAAGAAGCATCGTCTGCGCTACTGGGGCATCGCCGCCGCCGGGTCCGATCATGCCGATGACGTCCCCCGCCTGTGCGTTTTGCGCAAAAGTGGCGGCGGGCGTGTCCTGGCCAGGGTGCAGCACGAAATCGACATCGAGCCAGCCGTTTGCCGCATCCACCGCCCGGATCGTGTAGACCCGTACGGTCAGGGCATCGTCGCCCGAGGGCCAGACAAGCAGCCCGTCGGCACCCATCGTCGGCCAGACCGGCCGCCGCCCATGCGGCGGCAGCAGCAGCCGCATGTGCAGGCCGCCATGGGTAAACCGGACGAGATCCTTGCCGGCGAAGCGCAGGCGCTGCATATGCGCCGAGATCCGCGTCGACGCCAACACCGTGATCTCACGGAAGAAGACCGGCTTGCCGGCGTCTACGCCGTCGCCTTGCCAGCGCAGTCTGCTGGCCGTGCCAAGATGTTCGGCGACATGGCCGGCAACCGTCATCTTCATGTAGGACAGGCAGGTTTCGTCTGTCGCCGCGACACGGATCAGCATGCCGTCATCCTCGAGCGTGGCGCTCAACGAGCCGTAATGCAGGCGAAGCTCCCACCGATGGGCAACGCCGGTTTCGATCTCGAATTCGCCGTGCTCGGCACGCAGCCGCTCTATCGCCGACCTGGTTGCCTCATCGCTGATACGGGTCTGCGCGCTCAGTTGGTCCATCACCCAAGTCCTTCGAAACGATAGGGACAAGACACCGCGGCGCCTCGCCGCAACCGCCATGCCACAGCCGCTCCGGTATTTCCACCAAAACATGATTATAGGAGTCATATTTTTCTGGAACGTCTAGGAGCCGCTTGCCGCCGCTGCAACCTGGCCAAAGCATCCGGAACCGGCCACGGCCAGGTCGGATGTGCTCATCCGACTGCGCAGCGAGGTGGGTCCAGAGTCAGGCCGAGCAACGCACCTCAATCCAGCCTGTGCATCAGGTCTTCATCCAGCCAGCGGCCGAAGAAATAGACCAGTTGCTTGTGCCACCATGGCCAATCGTGGCTGACATCGCCGCCCCAATAATCGACCCAGGCAGGAATGGACTTGTCGCGCAGGATCTGTTCCAGCTTGCGTGTTTCGACCAGCATCCGCTCTTCCCAGGCACCCTGCCCGCAGCAGAAGATCAGCCGCAGCGTCTTCAGGCGGGCAAGCAGCTTGGGGTCGACGATGCCGGGCAGATAGTCGAGCGGCGAATTGTAGAAGATGTCGCCTTCAAGCACGTTGTCGAAAAAGTCGCGGGCCGAATAGACGCCCGACAGCGCGATGACGCCACTGGCAAGCTCGGGAAAGCGGAAGACGAAGTTCGACGAGTGGTAGCCGCCCATCGAGCAGCCCGAGAACAACGGCTTCAGCTTGCGCCCGCCATTGGCTTGCTCGGCAGTCGACAGGAATTCCGGCAGCGCCTCCTCGCGTATATAGCGAAAATAGGCCTCGTGGCGAGCGATACGATGCGCGGCGTCCGCATGATTATCGAAGAAGGATTCCGAATCGACCCCATCTACCGTGAACAGCTGGATGCGGCCGGTGTCGATGAACTCGGCCAGTGCTGCCACCCCGCCGGAATCCTCGAACTGATAGAAGCGCCCCTGCGAGGTCGGGAACACCACCACCGGCCGGCCGGCGTGGCCGTAGCGCTTGTATTCCATGTCGCGGCCGAGCTTGTCCGAGAAACTCTTGTGATAGGAGATGTCCATCGCCTCACACCTTTTCCGCGTGGATGTAGGCGACCGCCTTGCGCAGCGCCGCTTCGTCCTTCGAGCGCATCTGGTAGGCGTAATTTCCCATGGCGCGGCTGAAAACCTCTTCGATGGCCTGATGGTGGACGATCTTGTCGCCATGGGCGGCTAACACGTCCTCATGGCTGTGCAAATAGCTGAGGCGTCGCTTGCGGCTGGCGTAGGCGGTGAAATACTTGCCCTCATAGGGCCCGCCGGCGGCATCCCTGACCACCATCTCGGCCCATGCCGCATAGACGTCGATGTCGAAGGTGTAGTTGATGGCATCGGTCATCCAGGCGCCGGGCGGGCGCATGTTGACCTCCAGCGCGATGACCCGGTCGTCCTTGGTCTCGAACAACTCGATGTGGAAGAAGCGCTCGCGCACGTCGAACGCTTTCAGGATCTTGCGGCCGGCCTCCTCGACTGCCGGGCTGATCCTGGGAAAGCAAACGTAGCTCATGTGGCGATCCTTGTTGACCACCTCCATGACGCTCTGGTCGTAACGATGGCTCGCCGCCAGCACCACCTCGCCGTCGCGATTGACCAGCCCGTCGAAGGTCACCACCAGCCCCTCGATGAACTGCTCCATGACGAACGTCACGTCCTCGGGCTTGACCCTGAAGAACTGGTCGAGCTCCCTGGCGTTGGAGATCTTGAAGGTGTTCGAGGCGCCCGAGCCGCTGTCCGGCTTGACCACCACCGGATAGCCGACGCGGCGGATGAAGGTCATGGCCCCAGCGCGGTCGGAGCATTTGCGCTGCGCTATCGTGTCGACACCGCTCTTGCGGAAGAAGGCACGCATGCGGCTCTTGCGCTTCAGATTCTTCACGAAATCGAGCTTGGTGCCATAGATGTTGAAGTCGGTGCGGATGTTGGCTTCCAGCTCCAGCCAGTGCTCGTTGAGCGATTCGAAACGGTCGATGCGGCCCCATTTGTGGATGAAATGGCCCATCGCCCGGAACACCGGATCGTAGTCTTCCATGTCGGCGACACGGTAATATTCCGAAAGCGCCGCCTTCAGCTTGGCGTCGAGTGCCTCATAGGGTGCGTCGCCGATGCCCAGCACCCTTGCTCCAGCCTTCTTCAAACGGTCGCAGAAATCCGCGCCATTGGCGGGAAAATGCGGCGAGAAGAACACGAAATTCATGGATGACCCCTCCCAGCGACAGGACATCGCAACCCCGTCGACGCCCAAGTCTGGCGCATTTGCCGCGCCTGGGGAAGAGCACGTGCGTTAGAGATTCCCCCCGCCATGCCAGGGCAACGAACTCGGGTTAACGGGTTCCTTCGGCGCCTTCGCCGGCGCGTAGGCTGACGGAAACGAAAAACCCGCCTGCGCGGCGGGTCACTGGCGCAAATCAGCACCATACGCAAATATGTACCATAGCTGAGGTCACGAAATCAAGAAAAAATTCCTATCCTGCTACCGGCACAAAAGCTGCCGACACCGCCGAACTGGCTGTCGTCAGGTCTTTTGTCAACTTGAGTTCGGAGCCTACCCCCATGCGGCCCCACTTGCCTCCCACAAGCCGCTCCTATATGAGATCAGCCATGAACACGCGCGCCATCAACGCTTCCCGTCCGACCGGTTTTTCCGGCGAGGCCGTGCGCGCGCTGGCTTCGACCCTGCTTCTTCTTGGCCTTATCGGCGATCGCCGGGTTCGCTGAAGGAGCGCCCGGCGGTCGAACCGCCGCGCAAGCGCATGCTCCTTGGCAATCACATCAAGCGAACGAAATTCTGGTAAAGGCGCCGCTCGCCATCAATCCACCTGAGGGTGGATCCATGAGCCGCCGGGAGAAACGACGATGAACGCACGAGAAGAGGTCCGCTCCGACGCCGCGGTAGCTGGCAAGGGTGTGGAAGGAAGCATCCAGACGAGGGGCATGCCTGACGCGGCCCGCAAATACCAGCCCTATCCGACCGTCGGCCTCACCGACCGCACCTGGCCCTCGAAGGTCATCGACAAGGCGCCGATCTGGTGCTCGGTCGACCTGCGCGACGGCAACCAGGCGCTGATCGACCCCATGGGCCACGAGCGCAAGGCGCGCATGTTCGGCCTGCTGCTCGACATGGGCTTCAAGGAGATCGAGATCGGTTTCCCGTCGGCCTCGCAGACCGATTTCGACTTCGCCCGCTGGTGCATCGAGCAAGGCAACGTACCCGCCGACGTCTCGCTGCAGGTGCTGGTGCAGTGCCGGCCCGAACTGATCACCCGCACCTTCGAGGCGCTCAAGGGTGCTTCCAACCCGATCGTCCATTTCTACAATTCGACCAGCGAATTGCAGCGCCGCGTCGTCTTCGAAAAGGATGTTGGCGGCATCAAGCGCATCGCCACCGATGCGGCCAAGATGATCACCGATATGGCGGCTAAGGCCGGCGGCGGCTTTCGCTTCGAATATTCGCCGGAGAGTTTTACCGGCACCGAACTCGAAGTGGCGCTGGAGATCTGCAACGCCGTCACCGAGATCGTCAGGCCGACGCCGGACAACAAGCTGATCGTCAACCTGCCGTCGACGGTCGAGATGTCGACACCCAACATCTATGCCGACCGCATCGAATGGATGTGCCGCAACCTCGACAACCGGGAGAACCTGCTGGTCTCGCTGCATCCGCACAATGACCGCGGCACCGGCATCGCCACCACCGAACTCGGCCTGATGGCCGGCGCCGACCGCGTCGAGGGGACGCTGTTCGGCAATGGCGAGCGCACCGGCAATGTCGACATCGTCACGCTGGCGCTCAACATGTACACGCAAGGCGTCGATCCCGGGATCGACTGTTCCGACATCAACCGGATGAAGGATGTCTACGAATATTCGAACCAGTTGAAGATCCCCGAGCGCCATCCCTATGTCGGGGAACTCGTCTACACCGCCTTTTCCGGGTCGCACCAGGATGCCATCAACAAGGGCATGAAGGCGTTGAAGAAGGCCAACACGAGCCTGTGGGAAGTGCCCTATCTGCCGATCGATCCGGCCGATGTCGGACGCAGCTATGAAGCCATCATCCGCATCAACTCGCAGTCCGGCAAGGGCGGCATCGCCTATGTGCTGCAGGCCGATTACGGCCTCAACCTGCCGCGCAATCTGCAGATCGAATTCAGCCAGGAAATCCAGGCGATCACCGATGCCGAGGGCAAGGAAGTGCCGGTAAGGCGCATCTACGAGCGCTTTCTCGAGACCTATGTCGATCAACCCGGCGCGCGGTTGAAATTCCTCGATCACCACACCTATCCCAGCACCGAAATCAAGGGCCGGCGCGTTGTCGAGGCTGTCATCCTCGACAATGGCAAGGAAGTGACGATATCGGGCACCGGCACAGGTCCGATCGACGGCTTCGTCGATGCGCTGTCGCGCCATCTCGGCGTCGAGATGTCGGTGCTCGACTATTCCGAGCACTCGTTGCAGCGCGGTTCGAACGCGTCGGCCATTTCCTATGTCGAGATGGAATATCCTGACGGTAAGCTGTTCGGCGCTGGCATCAACACCAACATCGTCGCCGCCTCGCTGGAAGCGGTGATGTCCGCCGCCAACCGCATCATTGGCAAAAAAGCCGGCTGACGCACGACCAGAGCAGATCGGGACCGCCGCAAGCTGGTGATCGGTTCCGATCTTTCGGGACATTAACCACCGAACAATTATCCGGTGGGGTACGTGATCACATAATGGTTGTATACTTGTGTGGCGGTGCGGGACCTATATGATCGCGCCTCAACCTGTGCCGACTTCGAGAGGATCGACACTTGCAGCATGCCACGCCTGCCGCCCCCGCAGTGCGCGAGACACTTGAGCGACTGCTTGCCAGCCAAACGTTCGGACGATCCGAACGTGCGCGCAAGCTGCTTCGTTATCTTGTCGAACGTGAACAAGCCGGAGAAGCCGACAGGCTCAAAGGCTTCTCCATCGCCATGGATGTTTTCGGCAAGGATGGCGATTTCGATCCGTCCACCGATGCCGTCGTGCGGGTGCAGGCAGGTAGACTGCGCGAGCTTCTGCAGCACTATTTTGCCAATGAGGGCGTTGCCGAGCCTGTCCGCATCGCCATTCCGCGCGGCGGCTATGTTCCTGCCTATGAATTGAACGCCATAAGGCTGCCGGATCTGAAGCAGGACGGCGCTGCATCCGCCGACCGGCCCGACGACGCCAGCGTGCCGGATGCGGCATTGCTGGCTTCCGAGACGCCATCACCAACGCCCTTGGTGGTACGCCATCTCCGCTTCTTCTGGATGGCGATCGTCCTGGTCATCGCCATGCTGGGCATACTGATCCTTCGTCAGGGCAGCAGTGCCTTGCTGGCAGGCGGCGACATGTCGGCAACGATCGAGACCGCCGGCACAACCGGAAGCATCGCGTCGGCAATGGCTGATGCCCTGCCGCAGGTCTATATCGGCCTCAAGGCTGAAGGCGCGTACGCCAACCGTGTCGCCGCATCGCTGCGTGCGGGCCTGAGCGGCTTCGATACGATCGACTTCATCGGGCGCGATGCCATCGCCGATTCGGACGACGATGCCACAAGCTTCATATTCGATATCCTGCCCGGTGCTGGCACCGGCGACATCACAATCGAACTGCAAAGCGTGGCGTCCGGACGAGTGCTTCTTTCGCGCAATCTGACCGCTGCCGACAGCGCTCCTGCGGCGATCGAAGACCGTATCGCAGACATGCTCAGTTCAGCGCTTCCCGCCTCGGGCACGATCTACAACTATATCGAGCAGACCAGTACGCCAAATGGCCTGACGCAATGTCTGCTGCTCAACGACAAATATTATCTCGACCAGAACGCCAGGACGCATGAGACTGCCTATCGCTGCCTCGAGAAGCTGGCCAATGGCGGCACGAAATCGTCCCTCGTCTATTCGGAACTGGCCTCCCTTCATCTCGAGGCGGTCTCCGATCACTATGCCTATCCGCCCAATGCGACGATCGAGAAGGCGGTGGAGTTTGCCCATCGCGGCGTGCAGATGGGACCGACCAGCCCCTATGCGCATCGCTCCTACGGCTATGTCAGTTCGCGCCTCGGCAATACGGACGAAGCGATCCGCTGGATGCGCAAGGCCTATGAACTCAATCCATATGATCTCGGCATGGCCGCCGCTTACGGCTACGGACTGATCTTCGCCGGCCGATACGCGGAGGGGACGCCGATCCTTGACCATGCGGCAGAGACCTTCAGCGGGCACTCGACATGGTGGGACTACGGGGTGTTCGTTGGCGAGTTCATGCTCGGCGACATGAACAAAGCCATCGCGGCCAGCATGGCATTGAGAACGACGGCAACGAAATCGCACTATCTGGCGGCGCGGCTGATCGGCGCCAAGGCCGCCGGACAGGACCATCTGGTGAGCACTCTGCTGAATCAACTGACCACCGAGTTCCCAAAATTTGCCGCCGATCCGCGCGCGACCTTCGTCGAGCGGAAATATCCGGCTGACCTGACCGACCGGCTGGTCCAGGCGCTGCGGGCTGCCGGGCTTGGCAACCCAAGCTGACACCAATCGACACCGCAGGCCGGGCGCGCCACGTCCTAATAGTGGATTTCCCGTGCTCCAATCGCCGCTGCCGGTTGGTCGCCGAAGTCTGTCCGCGACCGTACAAATCGCGAAAATTTTACTGGCTTCGTGTTGACTAGGAGCAATCCAGTCACAATTGGTGGTCCGCATCCTGGCAACAGCAAAAAAATCAGCATTCATGACCGCATCGCTTTTTGTCGCCGAACAGGGTGCGGGCTCGAAGGCCATTGTCCTGCTGCATGGTTTCGGCGGTTGCCACGATGTCTGGCGCGAGGTGATTTCCTCCCTGATGCCTGCCACCCGCACGCTGGCCTATGATCTGCCGGGGCATGGGCTGTCGCTTGATTTTCCCTCGGCTGGTCCAGCCAAGGTGGCTGCAAGAGCCGTACTCGCCGATCTCTCGCAACGTCGCCTGAGGCGCTTTCATCTCGTGGGCCACTCGATGGGCGGTGCGGTGGCAGCGCTGATGGCGCAGGCCGAGCCCGAAAAAGTCGCCTCGCTGACGCTTCTGGCGCCGGGCGGCATTGGCCCGGAGATCAACGGACCACTGTTGCGTCGCTATGCCGGTGCAGCGGATCGGTCCGAGATCCGGGCCTGCCTCGTCGCCATGTCGGGACCATCAGCCCGGCCGCTCGATCACATCGTCGACACTCTCTGGGAAATGCGTAGGCGAGCCGGCCAGCTGGAAAAACTCATCGAGATCGCATCTGCCATGACCAAGGACGATCGGCAAGGCGTTATCCCGCATGATCGCCTCGGCGGGCTGAAGATGCCGGTGATGGTAGCTTGGGGAACGGACGACGCGGTGCTGCCCTTTGCCCAGGCGGATGATCTGCCGGCGCATTTTCATGTGCACCATGTGCTGGAGGCCGGCCATATGCTGGCCGAGGAAGCCCCCGACCTCGTCGCCGAGATTATTCGCCGCAACACCAACCGCCACGCCGCGTCGCGTCGCCAGAAATTCGCCGCAGCGGCCAGCTGATCTTTTTCGCGCACGATAGGCTTCGTCCGCGCCTCAATGCCGTCCATCTCGCCAGTGCATTTTGCCGGCGGCTGTGTTAACCCCGTGTTAACCAAACCCGCGAGGCAAACGCCGATGAAGGAAGCAGGCGAGAAGACCATCGATCAGTCGAATAAACTATCCGATGCCATCCGCGACGTGAAAAATGCCTTCGCCGACCGCGATGACGTCGTCGTCGATATGCGCGAGGCGCATCGCATGCGCCTTGACCTGCTTGCAGCCGAGCTGGCGCCGGTTTTTGCCGATGTTCCGGCCGACATGGACAGTTTCGACTTTGTCGTGTCGTCCGGCCTGCAGCCGCGCCTGTGGATCGACGCCGTCAGCCATGTTGCCATGGGACGCGACCGCCGCACCTATCGCTTCCTCAAGGACACCCGCATCGGCCGGATGGTGCTTGCCGAATCGACCGAGATGAAAGCGGTTGCCGATTCCGTGACGCGCTATGTCGCCGAGCGCATCGTCGAGCGTCAGAGGATGATGGAAGGCGGGGTCGAGCCGGCTGTCGCCGGCATGAAACGGGCCGATGTAGCGGAAGCCGAACCGCCGCTGCGCGCAGCGACGAGCGGCAACGGCTGGTCGACCTTTCTGTCCGGGCTTGGCCTGATCGCCGCCGGTGCCCTGGTCGGCCTGGTGGTGTCGGTCGTCTTGTTGTGGGACCGTCTCGTCAGCATGATTGTCAGCTTGCGGCCATAACGGCTCCGGGCTCCGCCCCAAGCTCAAGCGTCTGCAGATCGGATGGTGGTATGGACGGCCCGGTCAGGCCGCGCCGCGTCAGCCGGATCCGCCAATTGCCCTTTTCGCCGTCGATGTCGAACAGATTGTACTGCGCCGCCGGGGGCTTGCCGCCCGGTGCCTGGCCTGCGGCAGCAACGCCGACCGCCGGGATCCTGACGCCTCGACCGCCGATGAAGAACAGCGACGGCAGATGCGAATGGCCGTGCAGGACAAGTTCGGCGCCATGGCGCCGAATGATCTTGTGAAAGCGGGCGATGCCGAACAGCCGCTTGTGCTGCGGGACCGCGCCACGCACCGGCGGATGGTGGATCATGATGGCGCGAAACAGCCCCTGTCGGCCCGTGGCATCCAGCAGCTTGCGGAGCCGCTCCGCCTGGCCTTCCATGAAGAAGCCGTTGGCCATGAAGGGTGCTGTGGCGCGCGCCGTCGAGACGCCGATCAGCGCGACGTCGCCGCGCACCCGCAGATAGGGAAACGCGTTGCGGTCGACGGGCGTGTTGATGCCGTCGCCACTCATCCACGCCGCCCAGGATCGGCAGACCTTGTCGAAGGCGCCCGGTACATAGGCGTCGTGGTTACCCGGAACGACCGAAACGTCAGGCGGCGGCCCCAGCGTCTCCAGCCAATGCCTGGCCATCTCGATTTCGCCGTCGAGCGCCAGATTGACCAGGTCGCCAGTGACGGCGAGGTGGTCAGGCGTGTTCGCCTTGATGTCGGCGACGATCGTGTCGATGACGGCGTCATGCATGTGGCGGCGGCGGTTGCGCTGCCAGTTGACATAGCCAAGCACGCGCTTGGACGCGAGATCACGATAGGATACATCGGGGAGCGGCCCCAGATGGACATCGGAAATATGCGCGAGCCTGAACATTTCTCCTTCATATGCGAGGCGCGCCCCGCTTTCCACCTGCGGTTTGGCTGGTGATGAGGAGTGATCCCGAGAAGGCCTTTCGCCAGACTGGCTGGGCGGGTCTGAGGGCCAGGCTGTTCCATCTCTATTTCGTGCTGCGGCGCCCGATGACGCTTGGGGTGCGCGGCCTGATCCACGACACCGCGTCCAATTCCGTCTTCCTCATTCGCCACACGTATGTTCCGGGCTGGCAGCTTCCCGGCGGCGGTGTCGAAGTAGGCGAGACGCTTGCCGAGGCGCTTGCACGTGAACTGGCCGAGGAGGGCAACATCGCGCTGACCGCCCCGCCGGTGTTCAAATCGATGCATTTCAACCGCCACGCCAGCCGGCGCGACCATGTCGGCTTCTACGTCATCGAACGCTTCAGCCAGACGGCACCCAAACTTCCGGACCACGAGATCGCCGAAGCCGGCTTCTTCCCGCTCGATCGCCTGCCGCAAGGAACGACACCTGCAACGCTGCGCCGGATCGCCGAGGTTTTTGGCGGCGAGCAGCCCTCGCCCCACTGGTAGATCAGGCCGCCGCCTTGCTGAACCGCGCCCGGTCATGCCGTGCACCATAATCCAGTTTCGGCCCGACCGGCACGATCCGCGTCGGATTGATCGTTTCGTGGCTGCCGTAATAGTGCGCCTTGATGTGGTGCAGGTTCACGGTCTCGGCGACACCAGGGACCTGGTAAAGATCGCGCAGATAATTCGACAGGCTTGGGTAGTCGGCTATGCGACGCAGATTGCATTTGAAATGGCCGACATAGACCGGGTCGAAGCGCACCAGCGTGGTGAATAGCCGCCAATCAGCTTCCGTGAGGCGATCGCCGACGAGATAGCGTTGCTTCGACAGCCGGTCTTCCAGCGCATCGAGCGCAGAGAACAGCTCTCCGAATGCTTCCTCATAGGCTGCCTGTGTGGTGGCGAAGCCGGCGCGATAGACCCCGTTGTTGACTGCGGGATAGACCAGTGCATTGACCTTGTCGATTTCGCCGCGCAGCGCGTGCGGATAGAAATCGAGGCCGGCATCACCCCATTCGTCGAAGGCTGAATTCAGCATCCGGATGATTTCGGAAGATTCGTTGGAGACGATGGTCTGCTCCCTCTTGTCCCACAACACCGGCACCGTCACCCGGCCTGAATAGACGGGATCGGCCTTGGTATAGATCTGGTGCAGGAAGTCGAGGCCGTAAAGCGTGTCGCCAGTGGCGCCGTCCTGTGCCAGGAACGTCCATCCATTGGCGCCCATGAAATGATGCACCACCGACACCGATATTACGTCTTGCAGCTTCTTCAATGCGCGAAAAATCAACGTCCGGTGCGCCCACGGACAGGCAAGCGAGACATAGAGATGATAGCGGCCGGGCTCGGCCTTGAAGCCGCGCGTTCGGCCTTCGGCCGGCGCCCCGTCAACGGTGATCCAGTCGCGCCATTGCGATTGCGTCCGCACGAACCTGCCGCCGTTGTCCGTCGTATACCGACGATCCTGCCACTTGCCTTCGACCAGCAATCCCATGCAAATCTCCTTGTCTCTCGCCATTGCATGTAGGCACAGGGTTGCCCCGTCTAAGATGTCAGGTGCTGAACAGACCGTCACTTGGCCGAAACTGCGGACAGAAACGGCCGATTGCAGCGGCGGGAAATTGGTGCTAGCGGACAATCCGCATGTTCGACTTTGCTTTAATCCGGTTTGACCGACGACGAAAGGGCGCCCGCGCTTGATGAAGCGCTGACTGGCGCATGCTGCCGTTTGCAGCAAACCTTTCCTCATTCTACCGGATCGCAAAGACCATGAGCCTTGCCGACGTGAAATACCTGCCGGAAACCCCGGCGCACAACCCCCAGATCGAAGCCATCAACGACGAAGCCTTCGGGCCCGGCCGCTTTGTGCTGGCCGCCTACAAGATCCGCGAAGCCGGAGGGCACGAACGCTCGTTGTCCTTTGTCGCCGTCGACGGCGACATTGTCGTCGCCTCGGTGCGCATGACCCGCATCGCCGCCGGCGCCGGTCGCGCGCTGATGCTCGGGCCGCTTGCTGTGCGGCCGGCCTTCAAGAATCTCGGCATCGGCCGCCGGCTGGTGGCGATCGCGCTGGAGGCCGCCGCGAAGACCGGTGCGCCCGCGGTCATGCTGGTAGGGGACGAGCCCTACTATGGGCCGCTCGGCTTCAAACGGATCCCGCGAGGCCAGATTTCGATGCCGCGCCCTGTCGATCTTGACCGGTTGCTGTCGCACGAGATCGTGCCGGGCGCGGTCGCCAGGCTCTCGGGCGAGGTCTGCCACGCCGATCAGGCCAGGATTGCCGCGCTCGCGGCGATGGCTTGACCTTACCCATCGATCTGGCGCCTGATCCGTCCCACTGTTCCTGAGATAAAAAGGATGACGCCATGGACCCGAACGGCCAGATCGCGATCGTTACCGGTGGCGGCTCCGGCCTTGGCGAGGCAACGGCGCGCGCGCTGGCTGCCAAGGGCGCCCGCGTCGCCATCTTCGACGTCGGTATCGACCGCGCTACGATGGTCGCGGCCGAGATCGGTGGCATTGCCGTGCAGTGCGATGTCAGCAGCGCCGACAGTGGGACCGCCGCATTCGTCGACGTCGCCGATCGACTTGGCGAGCCGCGGATCCTGGTCAATTGCGCCGGCATCGCCATCGGCGTGAAGACGATCGGCAAGGATGGTCCCCATCCCCTCGATCAGTATCGCAAGGTGATCGAGGTCAATCTGATCGGCACGTTCAACATGATCCGCCTCGTCGCCGAGCGCGCGTCAAAGCTCGAGTCGCTGCAAGGCGGCGAGCGCGGCGTCATCGTCAACACCGCCTCTGTCGCTGCCTATGATGGCCAGATCGGCCAGGCAGCCTATGCAGCCTCCAAGGGCGGCGTCGTCGGCATGACGCTGCCGGTGGCGCGCGATCTTGCCCGTTCCGGCATCCGCGTCTGCACCATCGCGCCCGGCATCTTCAAGACGCCGATGATGGCCGGCATGCCGCAAGAGGTGCAGGATTCGCTGGGCGCCGCCGTGCCCTTTCCGTCGCGCCTGGGCGAACCATCCGAATATGCCGCCCTCGCCCTGCACATCATCGAAAACCAGATGCTGAACGGCGAGACCATCCGTCTCGACGGCGCCATCCGCATGGCGCCGAAATAGACGGACATGAGCACCGGCCCGTCCGCTGCCGGCAAGACCGGCCCGCTTGTCGGGCTGAAGGTGATCGAGATGGCCGGGCTGGGGCCCGTGCCGCTGGCTGGCCTGATGCTGTCGGAGATGGGCGCCGAAGTGCTGCGCATCGAACGGGCGGGGATCAGCCAACCGCCCCTGTCGCTCCCGGATGAGTACAACATCGATCGCCATGGCCGCGACTGCGTCTCGACCTGAAGCGCCGGGATGGCGCCGATCTGATGCTACGTCTTGCCGAAAAGGCGGACGTGGTGCTCGAAGGATTTCGCCCCGGTGTCATGGAACGGCTTGGCCTCGGCCCGGAAGCGATGCTGGCGCGCAACCCGGGGCTGATTTACGGCCGCATGACCGGCTTCGGCCAGGACGGCCCGCTCGCCGGCCGCGCCGGCCACGACATCACCTATCTCGCCTATTGCGGCGTGCTGCACGCGATCGGCCACGCCGACAGCCGCCCCGTCCCGCCGCTCAACCTGGTCGCCGACTATGGCGGTGGTGCCATGATGCTGGTTTCCGGTTTGCTGGCTTCCCTGTTCCAACGCTCGCGCACGGGCAGGGGCGAGGTCGTCGACGCCGCGATGGTCGAAGGCGCCTCGATGCTGGCGGCGCCCTTGCACGCTTTCACCGCGGCCGGGTTGTGGAGCGAAAATCGCGGCGCGAACCTGCTCGATTCCGGCGCACCCTTCTACGACACCTATGAGACATCAGACGGACGCCATATCGCTGTCGGTTGCCTCGAGCCGCAATTCTTCGCCGAATTCGCCAGACTGCTGCCTCTCGACGACCACTTTGTGTCCGGTCAGTACGACAAGACACTGTGGCCGCCGATGCGCGCGGCCATCGCCGATCGGGTACGGCAGAAATCGCGCGACGACTGGGACCTGCTGTTTGCCCAAACCGACGCCTGCGTTGCCCCTGTCCTGTCGCTGCACGAGGCCAAGCAGCACCCACACAATCGGGCGCGCAACGCCTTTGTGATCGCGGGCACACTTGAGCGCCCTGCCCCGGCGCCGCGTTTTTCCGGCTCACAGCCGACACCGGCGACCAAGCCTGCCGACAGCGATCTCGCCCCGTCGACGGTGCTGGCACGTTTCGGGTTTTCGAAAAACGAGATCGACGACCTTGTCAAATCCGGTTTGTTCGACAGATAATTGGAGAAAGAGAATCCACTTATTGCGGTGATGCCATGGACGAGCCGAAGAAGGGCGTGATCTGCGAGACGGACGCCGAAGCGATCCGGTTGGCGAAGACGCTTCTGCGCAACGCCCGCTTTGGCGCGCTGGCGGTGATCGAACCGCAAACCGGCTCGCCGCTGGCCAGTCGGGTCGGTGTGGCCACCGACATCGATGGCGCGCCGCTGATCCTAGTGTCGATGCTCTCGGCGCACACCGGCGCCATGCTTGCCGATCCGCGCTGCTCCCTTTTGCTTGGCGAACCCGGCAAGGGCGACCCGCTGGCGCACCCGCGCCTGACACTGGTCTGCAAGGCGGCACGGCTCGAGCACGGATCAAGCCAACACGCCCGCGCTGAGCGCCGTAATCTCAACCGCAATCCCAAGGCGAAACTTTATGCCGGTCTTGGCGACTTTTCGATCTTTCGCCTCGAGCCGCAACGCGCCAGCCTCAACGGAGGTTTCGGCAAGGCCTATCATCTCGACCAGTCGGATCTGCTCACCAGCGGGCCGATCGTCGAGGAACTGGCGGCGAGCGAGCAATCCGCGATCGATCACATGAACGCCGACCATCTTGACGCGATCGCCGTGTATGCCCGGCATTTCGCGACAGCATCCGGCAACGGCTGGACCATCACCGGTTTCGATGCCGATGGTATGGATCTGATGTCGGGCGATCATGTTTGCCGGGTCTTCTTCCCACAACCATTGGCCGCAGCGCGCGAACTACGACACGTTCTGGTCGAAATGGCCAAGGTTGGCCGGGCCTCGGCCGATACCGGGACTGGCCCTAATTTTGCTTGATTAAAAGCAACACTTGAGATTTAACTGAAATGCTCTACCTTTTGTTGGTGACGCTGAATCGCCAGCGCCGGTTCACAAGTGAGTTTATGGAATCAGACGCCATCGCCCCCATGGCGTCGGGATGAACAAGAAGCATGGGGCATCAATGGTCTCGACAAAGCTAATCGTCAACGCGGAATCTGCGGCCGAATTTCTCATGCTGATGGGCAATGAGAAGCGGCTGTTGATCATGAGCTATCTTGCCGACGGTGAAATGTCGGTCGGCGCCATCGCCGAGAAGGTGATGCTCAGTCAATCGGCACTATCCCAGCACCTGGCCAAGTTGCGCGCGCTCGACCTCGTCGACACCCGCCGTGACCGCCAGATGATTTATTATTCCTGCAAATCCGACGCCGTGCGCGAACTGCTTGTCATGCTGGACGGCATTTTCGGCAGCGGCAAGGATGACTTGTCCCAGATGGCGCACCGTTTGCGCCGTGCGGGAACCTGACCGTGCTGTAGCCGCTGACCTCGTCGGCGATTTCAGAGCAACCTGCGCCCATCCGGGCGCATGGAGCTGGCTGACCGTCTCGAATTGTGCTTTCCAAACCAAAGGCTAGCGTAGCGAAATCGGTCTGGATTTCCGGCCGATTCGATGGTCGCGAGGAACGCATGGATCCCATTCGCATCGACGACCCGCAAGATCCGCGGGTCGCTGCCTATCTCGACATCCGCGAGCGCGATCTCGCCGGCCGGCAGGGCCGCTTCGTCGCCGAAGGCAAGGTGGTGCTGGACCTGCTGCTCTCGGCCGGACGTTTTGGCGCCGAATCGGTTCTGGTTCTGGAGAACCGGCTGGCCGGCCTCGGCGACATCCTGCGCAAGGCGCCGGCCGACCTTCCGGTCTATGTCGCCACCGGCACGGTGATGGACGCAATCGCCGGATTTCACATGCATCGGGGCATCCTGGCCATAGGCCGCAAGGGGACGCCCCAGTCTGCCGAGGCCCTTGTGGATGCCCTGCCGGCCGGGGCGCTTGTCGTGGTGCTCGTCGGCATCGCCAATCATGACAATATAGGTTCGATCTTCCGCAACGCCGCCGCGTTTGGTGCCGACGCCATACTGCTGGATGAGACATGCTGCAATCCGCTCTACCGCAAGGCGATCCGCGTTTCGGTCGGCGCCGCGCTCAAGATCCCTTTCGCATCGTTCACCGACGCCGCCGGCTTCACGGCAATGCTCGCCAGGCAGAACTTCGAACAATTCGCACTGACGCCGCGCGGACAGACCGACATCCGCGATGCGCAACGGAGCGAACGCCTGGCGCTCTATCTTGGCACTGAGGGCGAAGGCTTGCCGGAAAGCCTGCTCGCGCGCTTGCACACCGTGCGGATCACCATGTCGGAAGGTTTCGACAGCCTGAATGTCGCAGCCGCATCAGCCATCGCTCTGCATCATTTTTCGGCAAAAGAGACCTGATTTCAACTTGTCGCGTCAGCCTTCTGCAGCGCCCGCACGCGGTCGGCAAGACTGCGGTTGCCGGAGCGTACATCCGAAGGGGCCGCCAAGGCCTTGGCGATCGGCGAACCAGGCCCCTCGAGCTTGGCCGTTAGGTGGACGACCTCCGCCGCGAGTTCGTTCATCTGCTCGCGCAGGGCTGAGCTGCCGTTCGCGGGATTGGACGCGGACAGCGCCGTGAGATCCGCCTTCAGACGCTTGTTCTCGAGCGCCAGCGCCGTCAACCTCGCCTCTAGGCGCTCCCGGTCGCTGTCAAGCTTGGCGATTGCTTTGTCGAGGTCGTCGCTCTTGGCGGTTTCGCCCGCCTTGCCGACCAGCCGCAAGCCCGGTTCGCTGTCTTCGGCTTTCGATTTTTCGCGCATGCGCGCCAGTTCCTTTTCGCGGCGGTCAAGCTTGTCCTCGCGGTCGGCAAGTGTCGCCAGCAGCCGTTCGACCTTCTTGTCGAGCTCAGCGGTCCTTTTCTTCTCGGCTTTCAGCGCTTCGCGTGCTGCCTTGCTTTCGGCCGCGATCTCCTGGCCGCGCCTGTCCGCCTCCTTGCGCTGACCGCGCAGCAGCGCAATGTCGCTGGCGAGTTTCTGCATTTCGGATTCGCGCGCGACGAGCTCGATCTGCCGGCTGCTGGAGGAAAAACTGGCGTCGTCATACATCTGCTCCAGTTTTTCCAACTCGAGCGCGCGTTTTTCCAGCTTGCGTTCGGTTTCCTTGAGTCGCTCCGAAAGCTGCTGCAACTCGCTCTCGCGTTGATGCAACGCCTCGTTCTTGGCGCCGAGTTCAGTCAGCGCCTGGTTCTTGTCCATGCGCTCGACCGCCAGCCCCTTCAGGGCCTCGCGACCGCGATTGATCTCCACGAGTTGTTCAGCTGCCTTCTCGCGCAACGTCTTGGCGATGATTTCGAGGCGGCGTGTCGACATGGCGTACTCGGCGCGGATGCGATCCTTGTCCGCCTGGATTTCGGTTTGCGTCAGAGGGATCGAGGCTTCGATACGTTTGCGCGTCAGGGTGACGGCGCGACGCCATATGGCCGGAGCCACCATAAGCGCCAGAAAGCCGGCGCAGAGAAAGCCGAGGACGAAGAACAGGACCGACTGGACCAAGTGACTACCCGTTGTGGACGGCAACCATCAAACCAATGCATGTCGCCCAAACGTGGGAACCGGTTTTGGGAACCGACATGCAACAAGATAAAACAAAAGCGCCTCGAGCGCTTTTGACTGTGCCACGTTGACATGGCGGAAATCCAGCGTTGCGGCAAGGGTCTGCCGCAACGTTACCGGTTTTACGCATGTCGCCCAAAGCGGCCCCGGTTTTGGGAGAACGACATCCATAAGCCAAAGAATAGGCTCAGAAGGGATTCCAGGTAGCGCGCTCGGTAAGCTTCAAATAGCCGAGATTGATGCCGAGCCGGGCACCGACGCCGGTACGGATCGGCACCAGGAGCACATTGTTGTTCTTCAGCACGTTGAAACCGACGCCTGCCACCACATAGGCCGAACCGGCGACACCGCCATAGCGGTTGTAGAGGCTGCCCACATCGTCGAGATTGTAGACCAACATCATCACCCGCGACCCTTCGCCGCCGAAATCCCAGCCGAGCGACGGGCCTTGCCAGAATACTTTGTGATCGCCGGCATTCTTGGTGTAGAGCGTGCCTTCGCCATAGGTCAGGCCGCCGATCAGCGCGCCCGAGCCCTCTTCGCCCAGCAGATAGCCATTGGGCAGGCCGTAGGAAGCAAAGATCTTCTCGATGACCGTGGCGAGCCCGCCCGATGTCGCGCCGAAAAACTTGTGACCTGAATCGACAATCTCCTGAGCGGTATATTCCTGGGCCCGCAGGGCCGAAGTCGAGAAAACGAGAACGCCCATGAGCGCAATCGCCATTGAGATGACACGGACAAAAGTCCGGTCGCGGACGCGGAAAAAATTGCGGCCATAGAATCGGGAAAACATGCTTCCAATCTCCGTCAGGGAGCACCTTCGCCGACGCCTCGCACCCCGTACGGCTCTCTTAGCCGGCCGTTAGGGGTAACTGTTACGGGCAAACTATGCCGTAATCCTTTTTCAACCATTAAGCTCCCACATGAACATGGCGGTTCAAAGGCTGTTTGGGGTCGCTCAAGTGGGGTCGGCAGCCTGTGTGAACGCCATTTGCCATAGCCACAATTTGGATTTGTTGCTGCACGCACGGGCGCTGTGTATTCAGAAAGTCCGAGGAGAGAGCGTGATTCGTGCGGGCAGGCGACGATCGATCGCTCGGCCGTGAGTTATAAAATTTTGCAGGGATTTTCGCCGATGTCCGATCTGTTCACCCTTTCCGCACCCGACCTGGCAGCGCTTTTGTGCAGCCGGGTCTGCCACGACATCATTTCGCCGGTCGGCGCGATCAACAACGGGCTCGAACTGCTCGACGAAGGCGGTGCCGACGAAGACGCGATGAAGTTGATCCGTCAGAGTGCCCGCAACGCTTCGGCCCGCCTGCAGTTCGCCCGCATCGCCTTCGGTGCCGCCGGCTCGGCCGGCATGCTGATCGATACCGGCGATGCCGAAGCGGTCGCTTTCGCCTTCCTCAAGAACGAGAAACCGGAACTGACCTGGAACGGAACCCGCGCGCTGCTGCCCAAGAACAAGGTCAAGCTGCTGCTCAACCTGATCCTCGTCGCCAACGCCGCCATTCCGCGCGGCGGCAAGCTCTCCGTGACGCTGGAGAATCTCGAGACCGAGCCGCGCTTCGCGCTTGCGTCGAGCGGCCCGATGTTGCGCGTGCCGCCGAAATTCCTCGAGCTGCATTCCGGTCATAAACCGGAGGAACCGATCGACGCTCATTCCGTGCAGCCCTACTACACGCTGCTTCTGGCGCGTGAAGCGGGCATGACGATATCGATCCACGCGACACCGGAAGAGATCGTGCTTTCGGCAGCCTGATAGCGTCGTCGAGAAACACCGAAGTATTTTGCCAGCGAAATCTGTAGTTTCGGGCTCAACGACATGAAATGCTTTTGGTTGCCAGGGCGGCAGTGAAGCATTCGCGAATAAAAGCCAGCAGCCGCCATCTTTGCAAAAATTTTACCTAACGCCTTTTCGGCTTCTTTACCAGATTGGCCTATGCTGCGTCTGGATGCCCCGGATGCTACCGGACGGCCAGACGGCAGAGAGGACCCGGATATGAAACGCTGCATGTTCGTCGACGATTCAAGCGTCATCAGGAAGGTTGCAAAGCGCATCCTGGGCGGCTCCGAAATGGTTATTATCGAGGCCGCCAGCGGACTTGACGCGCTGGAGATGTGCGCCGCCGATATGCCCGACATCATCGTCGTCGACGGCGCCTTGCCTGACATAGCGGCGGTCGATCTCATCCGTCGCGTGCGTGCCATGGAGAGCCCGATAAAGCCGCAGATCCTGGTTTCACTGGTCGAGCTCGATATTGCTTCGATCATGCGGGCCAAGCGCGCTGGAGCTCAGGGCTATCTTTTGAAGCCGTTCAACCGGTCGCAATTGCTCGAGCGTTTTCGCGCCTTGAGGATCGCGCCTGATTCGGTCGCAGTGAGCGTTTCCAGGAAAAGTGCGTGACGGTTTTCAGCTCGTAATTGCGTAAAACCGACGCTTATCAGCCAATCACGCAAAAAACCCGGCAAAGCCGGGTTTTTTATTGAATAAGTTCGAAAGTATTCTTCGCTCAGGCGCTGACCCGGATGTCCTCGGGTTCGCGCAGCACATAGCCGCGGCCCCAGACCGTCTCGATGTAATTCTGGCCGCCGGATGCCGCATCGAGCTTTTTGCGCAGCTTGCAGATGAAGACGTCGATGATTTTCAGCTCAGGCTCGTCCATACCGCCATAAAGGTGGTTGAGGAACATTTCCTTGGTTAGCGTCGTACCCTTGCGCAGCGAGAGCAGCTCCAGCATCTGGTATTCCTTGCCGGTCAGGTGCACGCGCTGGCCGCCGACTTCGACGGTCTTGGCGTCGAGGTTGACCACCAGGTCGCCGGTGGTGATGACCGACTGGGCGTGCCCCTTGGAGCGCCGCACGATAGCATGAATGCGGGCGACCAGTTCATCCTTATGGAACGGCTTGGTCATGTAGTCGTCGGCGCCGAAGCCGAGGCCGCGTACCTTGTCCTCGATACCGGCCATGCCGGAGAGGATGAGGATAGGCGTCTTTACCTTGGAAAGACGAAGCGTTCTCAACACCTCGTAGCCCGACATGTCAGGCAGGTTGAGATCGAGAAGGATGATGTCGTAATCGTAGAGCTTGCCTAGATCGACGCCCTCTTCACCGAGATCGGTCGTGTAGACGTTGAAACTTTCCGATTTCAGCATCAACTCGATGCTTTGTGCGGTTGCACTGTCATCTTCTATCAGCAGAACACGCATTTCATTCCCCTTTTCTGCTGCCGGACCATTTCACGACCCGTCCGGACCCGGAGCAGTGGTTGCCTTGTGCCGAGGCTGCCATTAAATGGTTAACAAAACCTAATTTCCCGTCCATGACGGTACCAGATTTTTTAACCTCTTTCTACACCCTCTTGAATCCAATAACGAATCTCAGAACCAAATTCCTAATGCAACACATCAACAATCTGGACTAAGTGACTCCAGGGACTCATCGACGTCGCTTCGCATCGGCGGCCGGAATTTTTACCCGGCCTTAAGTCCTGACCCGTATGATTAACAATGCCCGTAAACGAATGGTTACCGCCGGCAAAAAACTTTAGGGTTTTGTTTCCCATAGTTCGGGGAAAGGCGGTGGACACGGGTGCGGCCTGGGCCCTTCCAGGTGGTTTGGACGATAGATGCGGGTGTGCGTTTCCGGGAGTACCGAATCATGAAGTCACGTGAAAACCTCGTTCGGCTGAAACAGTTTCAGGTGAATGAGAAGCGGCGGCAGCTGCTGCAACTCGACATGATGATCGCAGAGTTCGAACGCATGGCCGTCGAGCTGGAGCTTCAGATCACCGCTGAAGAAAAGAAGGCCGGCATCACCGACATCAACCATTTCGCCTATCCGACCTTCGCCAAGGCGGCGCGTTTGCGCCGCGACAACCTCAGAAATTCGCAAAGTGACCTCGCTCAGCAGCGAAGCACTGCCGAATCATTACTCGGCGAAGCTGAAGCGGAGCTTTCCAAGGCGGAAATGCTCGAGTCGCGCGACACCAAGGTCCGCGAAGCCGAGATCGGCGGCCGCAGTGCCATGATCGGCTGAAGCTGCCCTGCCGCCCTCTGCAAGCCACCTAGGCGGCCCAGTCCCCTTCGTTTCCGGCAATTGCCTTTGCCCGCGCATCCTTGATGTCCGGAGCATGCTGCTCCGCCCATGACCGGATCTGGGTAAGCAGCCCCGCCAGATTCTGGCCGAGATCCGTCAGTTCATATTCGACGCGCGGCGGGATGACCGGGAATATCTCGCGCCGCACCAGTCCATCACGCTCGAGAACGCGCAGCGTCTGCGTCAGCATCTTCGGCGTGATGCCTTCGAGCTTGCGCGCAAGCTCGCCGTTGCGCAGCCGGCCTTTGCGCAGCGCGCAAACCACCAGATAGACCCATTTGCTGGCCAGCATTTCCAGTACGGTGTGCGATGGGCACGTTCGCCGGAACGCATCATAGCCGAAACCGTGGTCGTCATCACTATCCATGGGGTTCGTATATATCATGAAGGTACATACTAGACAAGAAGCCATTACTATCCAAATGATAGTGACGCCAACCAAGCAGGAGATATCCCAATGCGCGCCGCTATCCAGAATTCCGTCGGCGGACCCGACGTTCTCTTCGTCACCGACCAGCCCAATCCGACGCCAAAGGCCGGCGAAGTGCTGGTCCGGGTCAAGGCGGCCGGCATCAATCCGGTCGATGGCGCCGTTCGAGCCGGCTACTTCCCATTGCTCGGCGAGCCGCCCTTTATCCTGGGGTGGGATATCTCGGGAACTGTTGAAGCGCTGGGCGCCGGAGTTTCCGGCCTCCGGATCGGCGACGAGGTGTTCGGCATGCCCCGCTTTCCCAAACAGGCGGCGGCCTATGCGGAACTGGCCGCTGTGCCCGCCGATGAAATCGCACTGAAGCCGAAGGGCGCCGACCATGACCAGGCAGGCGCCCTGCCACTGGCAGGCCTCACCGCCTGGCAGGGCCTGGTCCGCCATGGCGGGCTGAAATCGGGCCAGCGCGTGCTGGTTCACGCCGCAGCCGGCGGCGTCGGTCACCTCGCGGTGCAGATCGCCAAGGCGCGCGGTGCTTACGTCATCGCCACCGCCAGCCCGCAAAAACTCGACTTCGTCCGCAAACTCGGCGCCGACGAGGTCATCGATTACACCAAGGGCGATTTCACCGACCATGTTCGCGACATCGATCTGGTGCTGGACCCAATGGGCGGCGACCACGCCAAACGCTCGCTGAAGGTGCTCAAGCGTGGCGGCGTGCTGGTGTCATTGCTCGATGTCAACGACGACACCAGAGCGCAGGCCGGCGTGCGCGATATCCGGGTTGAGCGTATGTCGGTCGTGCCCGACAAGGAGGGCCTGCTGGAATTGGCTCGCTTGATCGATGCGAACAAGCTCGCCGTCCATGTGGCGAAGAGCTTCCCGCTTGACCAGGCGGCAGCTGCTCACGCTCTCCTTGCGACCAAGCCGATCGGCAAGGTTGTGCTGTCGATCTGAGTTCCACGGGCTCGCTTCGAAAAAACAAGGGGCGCGCGTCGGCGCCCCTTGTGGCGAAGCACCCGCGGCGCGATCGTTTCGCTCGACCGTGACGCGAGATCCGCGATGTTGAAGGAGCAGATACGCGCCCGCTCGGTCATACGGGAATAACCAATTCGAGCAGTACCTCTTATCGCTCCTTAAGGTTTTTAGTCCAAGTTACCGAAGTAGGTGCTGAGGAATACTTGGACTCCTGGATCTTGGGACAAACCGTGGAACATTCTGGCGGCGTTGAGGAAAAGCGCAGATGGGTTCGAAGGAACGTCAATTTCCTTGTTCGCCTCATCTTTCCGTCACATGGCTTGCGCGAGGTACAGAGCGCCAATTTCCGCATGCTGGACCTGTCCGAGGGTGGAGCGGCGCTGTATGTCGGCAGCTTTTCCGGCAGGCCGGACTACTTTTACCTGCAATTCGGCGATGATAAATCCGAACTCGTAAGCTGTTATCTGGTTCAAAGAACACAGCACGCGCTGAGTTGCCGATTCACCAGTCCCCTGCCAACCGCACAGATCGACGCTATCATCGCGCAGAAAGAGATGGACCTCACCATCGAAAGTCTTTTTTCGGAGACGAAAGAGGATTTGGTCGACAACTTTCTTGGCTCGTTTGTGACGTAGATTTCGCCATGCCCGATCGCCATGCGCGGCCTTCGTCTCGCACTTTTAAGAAGAATGGCGCGATAGGAAGAAGCGCGCGATCACGTCTCGCCCTCCGCAGGTCGGCGAGCACGTCCATGTAGCGAGAAATCGAGAACGGCGAAAAGAAGCGGTTGCGCCGCCCCTTAACTCACGATCGCCGTTCCTGAAGCGAATTGGCTAATGTCGGTATTGCTGGATGCGCGTCGTGCGCAGCCCGGCAAGGCCATATTCGTCGATCGACGCCTGCCAGGACAGGAATTCCTCGGTGGTGAGCTTGTAGCGTTGGCATGCCTCGTCCAGGCTCAAGAGCCCGCCGCGCACTGCCGCAACCACTTCCGCCTTACGCCGGATAACCCAGCGACGTGTATTCGTCGGCGGCAGATCGGCAATCGTAAGAGGGCTGCCATCAGGCCCAATAACATATTTGACTCTCGGTCTAACCAGATCGGTCATCGTACTCTCTACAAAAAACTCAAAGACCCAATCCCCGCCACGTTACCGCCACAGCTTTAAAAATTGCCTAAGCAGACCCTAATGACTAGGTAAGGATCATGAACGCCGCGTTAGTCTTTTCGCCGGCATTTGAACCATCTGCCGGCAAACCCTGGTTTGCGGGGAAGAAATCATGGTTCGCCGGGGAAAAGCATCCCCTCACGCGGATCGATCGCAGCGGGTGAATCGCCCCGCACGCTGGCGCGCCGGCAAAGCTTGACCTATATTCTCGACATTGGCATTGAGACGCCGCGTAGAACGAAAGCATCATGAACAGTCTCGATCTTCCCGGACGTCCCGAAACCAACCGCATCGTCGTCGCAATGTCGGGCGGTGTCGATTCATCGGTCGTCGCTGGCCTGCTGAAGCGCGAAGGCTACGATGTCGTCGGCGTCACCTTGCAGCTCTACGACCATGGCGCGGCGACGCATCGGGCCGGCTCATGCTGTGCCGGACAGGACATCGACGACGCCCGCCGCGTCTCCGAGACGCTCGGCATCCCCCATTATGTGCTCGACTATGAAGAGCGCTTCCGCAAGGCGGTCATCGATCCCTTCGCCGAAAGCTATGTCGCCGGCGAGACGCCGATCCCTTGCGTTTCCTGTAACCAGACGGTGAAGTTCGCCGACCTCCTGGCCACAGCCAAGGAGCTTGGCGCCGACGCGCTGGCCACCGGCCACTATATCCGCTCCGGCGCCAACGGCGCCCACCGCGCGCTCTACCGACCGGTCGACGCCGACCGTGACCAGAGCTATTTCCTGTTCGCCACCACGCAGGCGCAGATCGATTATCTGCGCTTTCCGCTCGGCGGCCTGTCGAAGCCGCAGGTTCGCGCCATTGCCGAGGAGATGGGGCTGACGGTTGCCGCCAAGCAGGACAGCCAGGACATCTGCTTCGTGCCACAGGGCAAGTATTCCGACATCATCGCCAAGCTGAAGCCGACCGCCGCCAATCCAGGCGACATCGTCCACATCGACGGCCGCGTGCTCGGCCGCCATGAGGGCATCCTGCGCTACACGATCGGCCAGCGCCGCGGCATCGGCATCGCTTCCGGCGAGCCGCTTTACGTCGTCCATCTCGATGCCGACCGCGCTCGCGTCGTGGTCGGCCCGCGCGAGGCGCTGGAGACGCACAAGATCTATCTGCGCAACATGAACTGGCTTGGCGACGGACCGCTCACGGACGTCCCCGCCGGCGGCCTGGAGCTATTCGCCAAGGTTCGCTCGACGCGACCGCCGCGCCCGGCCGTGCTGCATCATCGTGCCGGCGCCACATGGGTGGAACTGGTCGACGGTGAGTCCGGCATCGCGCCGGGCCAGGCCTGCGTGCTCTACTCCGATGACGGCAACGAGGCCCGCGTGTTCGGCGGCGGCTTCATCGAGCGTTCGGAGCGTGGCGCCGAGGCCGAAGCCATGCTGACCCGGCTTGCTGCCCAGCCGGCGCAGGTCCCCGCGGAATAGGGGCTCCGTCCTCTCGGAGACCGTTTCGAAAGCGCAGAAAACGCCACTCGATGGCCGCCGGAGTAGAATCTCCAAACGATCTCAGGATTTGGTGTGCGTGACGGTGCCCGCTGTCAGGATGCGCAGCACCCTGATGGCTTCCTCGCCGCTGGTGCGCGGCTCGGCACGGGTCTCGATGCATTGGATGAAATGTTCCAGCTCACGCGTCAGCGGCATGCCCTGGCCAACCGCGACATAGGACGGCTCATTGGTTGTGAAGGCCCATTGGCCGCTATCCTGCCACACTGCGTGGCGGTAGACGGCAAGCTTGCGTTCCCATGGCTCGACATCGTCGAACACCGCCATCGCCTTGGTGCCGACCACGGTCAGCCGCCGCTCGCGATAGGGATTGAGCCGCGAGGTGAAGAGATGGCTGCGCAAGCCGTTGGGAAAGCGCATGTGCAGATGCGCGAAGTCGCTAAGATTGTCGAGCAGCGCGGCGCCCTCGCCGCGCACCTCGATCGGCTCGGTGCCGGTGATCGCCAGGATCATCGAAAGATCGTGCGGCGCCAGGTCCCACAACGCGTCGTTTTCGGTGTGGAACTTGCCGAGGCCGAGCCGGTGCGAATGGATGTAGCGGACTTCGCCGAGCTCGCCCTTGTCGATCAGCCCTTTCAGCGTTTCGAAGGCGGGATGGAACCGCAGGACATGGCCGACCATGAAGACGCGACCATTGTCCTTGGCCGCCTGCACCGCACGTTCGGCATCCGGCACCGTCAGCGCGATCGGCTTTTCCACCAGCACGTCCTTGCCGCTCTCGACGGCGCGCACGGCAAGATCGGCATGGAATTGCGGCGGCAGTGCCATGACGATGGCGTCGATATCGTCACGGACGAGCAGCTGGTCCGGCTCGACCGCCAGGCAATCCTGCTCGCTGGCAAAGCCTTCGGCACGGGCCCGGTTGGCGTCGGAGACCGCGTGCAGCGCGCCGAGCGCCTTGAGGGTGCGGATGTGGTTGCTGCCCCAGTATCCGCAACCAAGGACTGCAATGCGCGGCTTCATCTGTTTCAAACTCTAAAAACTCGTGGCCGAGACATAGCGACCTGCCCCTGCGAACTCAACCCCGGCGGCGGCAACCAAATGTCTGCGCGGCAAAGCTTTTCGATAATGACGATAAGCCAGCAAGCCGGTTGTTTCGAAGCTTGACAGGCTCGCCCTCCCAACCTTATATCCGCGCGACCTTGGCGAACGCCCCGACATGCCTTTCGATTTGAGGCGGATTTCGGGCCTTTCGCCGCCCTGGCGGGGTAGCTCAGTTGGTTAGAGCACGGGAATCATAATCCTGGGGTCGGGGGTTCAAGTCCCTCTCCCGCTACCATCACAATCTCATGACTATCTGCATATTTTCTGGCACGAGTGTGAGCGAGTCCATGAGTTCGCCGCCGGTCGATTACCTGCTTCAAAGGTAGTGTCTCGGTTTGGAAATTTGACCGCGCCGTTTTCGCATCCGGCCCTAATCTCCTATATGCTTAGCGCAATGCGCAGGAGTGGTGGCAATGAAGCTTGAGAGCACCCTTACTTGCCCAGAATGCGGGCATCGGTCGGTGGAAACGATGCCGACCGACGCCTGCGTTCACTTTTACGAATGCAAGAACTGCGGCGCACTCTTGAAGCCCTTGGCGGGTGATTGCTGCGTTTTCTGCTCATATGCCGATCTGCCATGCCCGCCGCGCCAGGAGAATGGCCGTGCCCATCGCCGGCCGGCAAACGCCCGCTCCTAATTTCAAAATTCAAACCGAAACGCCGGAAGATGACGGTTGACCGGAACCCCTGGCGGCCTCCTGCATCACGATGGCGACGATCGCGCCAGAGATAAACGTCAATGCCGCGATCGATGTGATCGCCCATGAGAGGCCGAAGCGATCGGCGATGAGGCCTGCGGAGAGCGCCCCGATCGCGTAGCCGAGATCGCGCCAGAACCGGTAGACGCTGAGCGAGCGGGCGCGCCAGCTGGGATGCGAAGCGTCGGAAACGGCCGCGATCAGACTTGGATAGACCATTGCGGTTCCAAGGCCGAGCAGAACGCTGCCGACAAGCCACCATTCGAACCGGTTCGTGGCTGCGGTGAGAAACAAGCCGCCGGCCTGGATCCACATTCCGGCGACGATCAGGCCCTTGCGACCCCAGCGATCGCTCAACGGGCCGGTGACGATCTGCAGGATTCCCCATGTCGCGGGATAGACCGCCTTCAGGATGCCGATGCGCTCGATGCCAAGTCCGAAGGACACGAAGAACAACGGGAAAATACCCCAGCTCATGCCGTCGTTGAGGTTGTTGACGAGGCCGGCTTGCGAAGCCGCGAACAGATTGCGATTCCGGAACGAGGTCAGCGCAAACACCTCCCGGAAGCTGATCGGCGCGGATTGCCGTGCGTGAGCGGATACCTCAAGCCTGAGATGGTCGCGTGTGTCGCGGATAAGCAGCACCGACAACACTGTGCCGACGACGGCATAGCCGATCCCGAGATAGATCGGTACCGGGCGCAATCCGTATTGCGAGGCAAGATAGCCAGTCAAGAACGCGGTTACGCCGACGGCGAGGTAGCCGGCGAATTCATTGAGGCCGACGGCGAGGCCGCGCGACTTCGGACCGACGAGATCGACCTTCATGACCACCGTCATCGACCAGGCGAGTCCCTGATTGATGCCCAGCAGCGCATTGGCCGCAATCACCCATCCCCAGCTCGGGGCCCAGATGATCATGAACGGAACCGGCAAGCCGACGAGCCAGCCGAGGACGAGAACGCGCTTGCGCCCCCAGCTGTCGGCGAGTTGGCCGGAGACGAGATTGGCAAGCGCTTTGACCACGCCGAAGCTGACGATGAAGGAGACGACGAGTGTCGTCGACGTGATGCCGAACACTTCCGACCCGATGAGCGGCACGACCGTTCGCTCGATCCCGACCATGCCGCCGACGAACGCATTCACCAGCATGAGGAGAGCAAACTGTCGCCAGTTTTCCCTAAGCCCAAGTCTGACGGTCGAACCTGCTGACTGTGAAACGCTCATCGGTCAGCCGGCAGCAGCAGCCAAGCCGGCATTGGCGGCACGGTTGCGCGCCGCTTGCGGCGGCGGGGGCGGTATGTCTGCGATCATCGTGGCGACGAAAGCGTCCTCGTCCTCGATGCGGAATGCTTTGTTGAAGCGCTTCTCGAAGCCGATCGTCGATGTCGGCTTGCCACTGAGCGAGCGCCCGCAGACCGAGCCGGAGTAGGCGCCCGGCAGCACCTCGACGTGATCCGGCAGTTGCTTGAGGCGCCGTACGCTGGAAAACAGCGTCCGCGCGCCGGCCTCCGCGCTGGTTGCCAGTTCGGTTCGCCCGAGGTCGCCAACCATGAGCGTGTGGCCCGTCAGCACGAACCATGGCTCGGCCGCGCGGGTCCTGTCGGTGACCAGGAGCGAGATGTGCTCCGGCGTGTGCCCGGGCGTGTGCATCACGGTCATCGTCACATTGCCGAGCTCGAGCACCTCACCGTCCTTGGCGCGCAAAAACGGGAACCCGGCTTCCGCGCCTTCGAAGAGCACGTATTGCGCACCCGAAGCGGCGGCGAGTGAGCGCCCGGCGGAAATGTGGTCGGCATGAATGTGCGTGTCGACCACGTAGAGGATACGCATGCCGGTTGCCTCGGCAACTTCGAGATAAGGCGCGATGTCGCCGACCGGATCGACGACCGCGGCGGCGGATTTTCCACCGCAGCCGAACAGGTAAGATGCTGCAACGGGCTCGGAATGGAGGAATTGACGGAGGATCATGACTTGCGCGCCCTACCTCGCCCGAGATAACATTCAATTATTCTACTGAATGTTTCACTGAGAAGATCGCATGTCAAGCATCGGGCCAAAACAGTCGATTTTCGCCAGCCTTGCCGAAGTGGCTCAAGCTCTCGGGCATGCGCACCGGCTGGAATTGCTTGAACACCTCGCCCAGGGTGAACGCAGCGTCGAGGGACTTGCGGCACGGGCTGGCCTCAACTTCGCCAACGCCTCGCGCCACCTTCAAATTCTTCGACGCGCGCGACTTGTCGAGGCGCAGCGGCACGGCAAGCATGTGCTTTATCGTCTTGCCGGGGATGCCCAGGTGGTTGAATTGATGAAGGCCCTGGGGCGCGTGGGCGAGCGGAACGTCGCGGAGGTCAACCGCGTGATGACGGACTACTTTCACGCGCGCGACGCACTGGAGCCTGTGTCGCGCGAAGACCTTGTCTCAAGGCTGCATGACGGCCTTGTCACGGTTCTCGACGTCCGCTCGGAGGACGAATTTGCGCTCGGACATCTTCCGGGGGCACTCAACATCCCGCTCGCTGAACTCGAACGCCGCCTGGCGGAGCTTCCCGCGAAGCGGGAGGTCATCGCCTATTGCCGTGGTCCCTATTGCGTTCTGTCGTTCGAGGCCGTCGCGGCATTGCGGAAGCGAGGGTATGTCGTTCACCGGCTCGAGGACGGCTATCCCGAATGGAAGGCTGCAGGCCTTCCAGTTGAGGCCGCGACCTGAAGTTACGCGGTTGATGTCAAGCAGGCGCCCTGCTCCTTGCGACGCATACCGGTAAGGGTTGCGAATGCCATCCGGCGCCGTCGGCCGAACGCACTGCCGAGCCCGCGCCGGTCTGAAAGACTCCGTCGCTATTATAGCAGTCACTATATTAGTGTTTACTTGACAATACGCATGAGCTCTGGTTTCGTGGTTTTAACGGGTGCTTAACCAAGTTTATTGCGTTTTTTCGGACGGTGTTGGTATGTCGACTTTGGTTGTGGCCGACCCGCGGGGGGTGTATCTCGCCGGTCTGGAGTGGGTGTTGCAGAAGGCTGGACATGAGGTTGTCGCCCAGTGCCGCCGCCCTGTCGACGTGGTCCCTCATGTGGAGCGCCATCGGCCGGACATCGTCATCGTCGGCCTGGATATGGCGGATCCGCAGACGACCGGGCTTTCCGCCCGGCTGAAGGCCTGCAACAGCGCTCTCGGCATCATCTTCATCGTCCAGCCGGCCGGCAGGATCGACATCAAGGACATACAGGCGCTCGACAGCGACGGCCTGGTGCTGGAGGGCATCAGCCACCGCTATCTCATCGAATGCGTGAGCGCGGTGGCGACAGGCAAGAAATGGATCGACAACAAGATCGTCCAGCAACTGCTGATGCCGGAAACGCAGCCCGAGCCGATGTCCAGACTGACGGGACGGGAGACTGAAATCGCCGATCTCGTCTCGCGCGGGTTGCGCAACAAGGCCATTGCCCAGCGGCTGCACGTATCCGAAGGCACGGTGAAGATGCACCTGCACCACGTCTACGAGAAGCTGCGCCTCGGCGGCCGGGCGGAGCTGGCCTGGATGGCGCATGGCAAAGACGCCGATCGTCCGGGCCGAACCGGCCTGATCTGACCATCCCTTTCAACTGACATCGACATGATGCCGACAACGGGCGGAAAACCGCCTGACGGCAATGCCGTGGAACCGCCGGCCTGATCTATCGAAGGATATATATCGTTCGATCAGGTACGGCCATTAACCCCAATACTACCGAAGCGGGAATGGACGCGCCCTCTGTGTAGGCGGCACACTGAGGCATGGGGACGAAATCCATCACGCGACCGTATGCACTGGGTTAACCGATCGGGATCCGAGACAGATCTCAAATGAAAGAAGCCGACATGGTTAATTCTGAGCGGAGGCGTACAGGCAGTCATGCCTGTTGGGGAAGAGGGGCGGGGTTAGTATGCCCTCATCATTGATACTTGGCGCCCGCCGTTGGTGGGTAGCCGATGCGCGTAGGACGCATCCCCCGAGAAGTGCCTGACGGGGCACGGAGCGGGGGCCCCTTCAACACCCTCTACCCCGCTTGGACGAGATCAACCAATTGCGCAGTTAAAGCACGCTGGCCTTCGATTTGGCTGGCAGCGGGAGGACATTATGGCGACCATTACCATCAACGGCAATCTGATCACCGATGAAGCGGCAAGCGTTCAGAACAGTCAAACCGACATTGATGCGGGCGTGCTGGCGGGAGACGACAACGAAGTTGAGTGGCAGACCCTGCTTTCGACCATGAGCCAGACGCTCCGGGACGAACTCAACGCGCTCAGCCTTCTACCTGCCACCGGCGAAACTGCGGGCGATACGAGCGCGACATTTCCGCAGGCGGCAGTGCGGACGATCGGCAGCAGCAGCACCGATTTCATCCAGCTCAACACGAACACCATCACGGACTTGCAGTTCACAATCGCCAACGGCACGGCGACCCAGATTTTCGCCACCCATAACGGCGCGCAGATCTTCCTCTACGCCGATGCCAGCAACAACATCGTGTTTGGTCGCGAGGGAACGTTCAACAACATTACGAATCAGTGGGAGGCGAATGATCAAGGCACCGTGGCCTTCGCGATCGTGATGGACGACACCACCACCGGAACCAACGTGACGGGCGGCAATGTCTGGACCATCCAGTACGAGGCGCTGAAGCAGCCAAATACCAGCGGCGTCGACGACGCCGACACGAGTAGCCTTGCCGGCCTCGTGGATGTCAAGGCTAGCTTCACCACGACGACGACCGTCAATTTTGGCGATTTCAGCAACGTGCCCTCCGGGCAGGACGCATGGGCGGCAATCGAGCAGACGGGGACCGCGGCAGCGGACACCAGCGATCCCGACATGATCGTTACCGGGCTGATGCCGGGCTCGACCGTCAATGTCTCCACTACCGGGTTGGGCAACAATGCGCAGCACGTCGATCCCGCCGAGGGGGTGCGTGTCGACATCGTCAATCACGTGAACTACCCCGACTTCCCCTTGACCAATCCGGACGTGCACGATCTGTCGAAGATTAGCTACGACACGCATATCACCGCGGTCACGGAGGCAAGCTTTTCGCTGACCCAGGTGAACCCCGGGAGTCCGGGCACCACAGTCAAGGTGCACATTTTTGCCTTCAATGAGACAAACGACCTTCAAGGCGCCAACCTGGTTTCGACCGACAGTGTGGATAACGGCGGCTTGGCCGGCAACGACGAGACGCCGGTCCCGATCCTCGGCAACACGATCATGGTGTATTCCGACCTTGCGAAGACGCAACTGGTGACGTCAGGCATCACCATTACGGCTGTGGGCGATGGATCCTATTTTGTCGACGGCCTGCAGGCGAACTACACCGTCGACTTCCAGGTCGCCGAAGCCAGCCACATGGACCGCTTCGTGGTCACCAATGCCCAGCCGACCAGCGGCTCCGGATCCAATGTCAGCTTCGATCTCGGCAATTTCTCGTTCAAGCTCTCGAGCACGACAAGCGGGACCGATAGTGCCGCCATCGGCGGCAATCTGTTGTTCGAGGACGACGGGCCGACGGCAGCGATCGGTTTGGGGACCGGATCGGTGACGCACGACGAGTCGTCGGGTGCGCAGTCCGCCAACGGCG